>JBDHSY010000367.1:0-3744 GCA_039808405.1 Xanthobacteraceae bacterium | reverse complement strand
CTGATCTTCGAGGCCTTGGCGATGGGCTACCTCCCCGTCTCGGCGTTCATTTCCATTCACAACAAGTCGGCGTGGATGATCGATGCCTACGGCAGCGACGAACAGCGCCGCAAATGGCTGCCAAAGCTCTGTTCGATGCAGCAGGTGGCGAGCTACTGCCTGACCGAGCCGGGCTCGGGCTCGGATGCCGCCGCGCTTCGCACCCGCGCGGTGCGCGACGGCGACCACTACGTGCTCAACGGCCAGAAGCAGTTCATTTCCGGCGCCGGCGCGGGCGACCTTTACGTCGTCATGGTGCGCACCGGCGAGGACGGCCCGCGCGGCATCTCGACCCTGGTGGTGGAGGGCGATACGCCCGGGCTGTCGTTCGGCGCCAACGAGCGCAAGATGGGCTGGAACGCGCAGCCGACCCGCGCGGTGATTTTCGAGAACGCCCGCGTGCCGGTCGCCAACCGGATCGGCGACGAAGGCATCGGCTTTCGGATCGCGATGGCCGGGCTCGACGGCGGCCGCCTCAACATCACCGCCTGCTCGGTCGGCGGCGCGCAGATTGCGCTCGACAAGGCGCTCGCCTACATGCGCGAGCGCAAGGCGTTCGGCAAGCGGCTCGACGAGTTTCAGGCGCTCCAATTCCGGCTGGCCGACATGGCCATCGAACTGGAGGCGGCGCGCACCTTTCTGTGGCGGGCCGCGGCGGCGCTCGACCGCAAGGACCCGGACGCGACGGCGCTGTGCGCCATGGCCAAGCGGTTCGGCACCGACATCGGTTTTGCGGTCGCCAACCAGGCGCTGCAACTGCACGGCGGCTACGGCTATCTTGCCGAATACGGCATCGAGAAGATCGTGCGCGACCTGCGCGTCCACCAGATCCTCGAAGGCACCAACGAGATCATGCGCCTGATCGTTGCGCGCAAGCTGATCGAGGGCGCGCGATGACCGCGGCCGTCGAGCCCGAGGTGATCGTCGGCCGCGAAGGCGCCCTCGGCGTTTTGCGCCTCAACCGGCCCAAGGCGATCAATGCCATCACCCTTGCCATGGTGCGCACCATCGACGGCGCGCTCGACGCGTTCGAGGCCGATCCCGAGGTCGCCCTGGTGCTGGTCGAAGGTGCCGGCGAGCGCGGCTTGTGCGCCGGCGGCGACATCGTCGCGCTCTACGACTGCGCGGTGAACGGCGGCGACTACGGCAAGATGTTCTGGCGCGAGGAATACCTGCTCAACGCCCGCATCGCGCGGTTTCCAAAGCCATACGTCGCCTACATGGACGGGCTGGTGATGGGCGGCGGGGTCGGCGTCTCGGCGCATGGCAGCCATCGCATCGTCAACGACCGCACGCAGCTTGCGATGCCGGAAACCGGCATCGGTTTCTTTCCCGATGTCGGCGCGACCTGGCTGTTGTCGCGCGCGCCCGGCGAACTCGGCACCTATTTCGGGCTGACCGGCGCAGCCATGAACGCGGCCGATGCCATCGCCGCGCATTTCGCCGATGTGGCGATCGCGTCGGAGCGCTGGCCGGCGCTGCGCACGGCGCTGACCGGCCTGACCTCGCGCGCCACCGCCGCCCATGTGCGCGATGTCATCGCAGAGGTTGCGCTGGCGCCGGCGCCGGGCCCGATCGCCGCCGAGCAGGCGCGGATCGACCGGCTGTTCGCCTTCGATACCATGGAGGAGATCGTTGCGGCGCTCGAAGCCGACGGCTCCGACTTTGCGCAGAAGGCGCTGAAGCTGCTTTCGCGCAAGTCGCCAACCAGCCTCAAGGTCACGCTGAAACTGTTGCGGCTGGCGCGCGCGGCGTCCTCGCTCGAAGAATGTCTGACCCGCGAATATCGCGCCTCGCTCGAAGTGATCGTCAGCCATGAATTTCGCGAGGGCGTGCGTGCCGCGGTGATCGACAAGGACCGCAATCCGCAATGGCGGCCGGCGCGGCTTGACGACGTCGATGACGCCATCGTGGCGCGCTATTTTGTCGACCGTGGCGCGGACGAACTCAAATTCTAGAACATAGCGGAGGATAGCCTATGGCAACGATCGGATTCATCGGGCTTGGCAACATGGGCGGGCCGATGGCCGCCAATCTGGTCAAGGCCGGCGATGCCGTTAACGGCTTCGACCTGGTCGAAGCCTCGCGCGCGGCCGCGAAGGCCGACGGCGTGACCATCGCGGCGAGCGCCGTCGAGGCCGTCAAGAGCGCCGATGTCGTCGTCACCATGCTGCCGGCCGGCAAGCATGTGCGCGCGGTGTGGACCGAGATCGTGCCGCAGGTCGCCAAGGGCGCGCTGCTGATCGACTGCTCGACCGTCGATGTCGAAAGCGCGCGCGCCGCGCATGCGCTTGCCGCCAAGGCGGGGCTCAAGTCGGTCGATGCGCCGGTGTCGGGCGGCGTCGGCGGCGCCAAGGGCGCGACGCTGACCTTCATGTGCGGCGGCAGCGACGAGGCGTTCGCCGCCGCGAAGCCCATTCTCGAGAAGATGGGCAAGAAGATCGTGCATTGCGGCGACAACGGCGCCGGGCAGGCCGCAAAAATTTGCAACAACATGATCCTCGGCATCTCGATGATCGGCGTCAGCGAAGCCTTCGCGCTCGCCGAAAAGCTCGGGCTGTCGCATCAGGCGTTGTTCGATGTGTCGTCCACTGCCTCGGGCCAGTGCTGGTCGCTGACGAGCTACTGCCCGGTGCCGGGGCCGGTGCCGGCGTCACCCGCCAACAACGGCTACAAGCCGGGCTTCGCCACTGCCCTGATGCTGAAGGACCTGCGGCTGTCGCAGGAAGCGGCCAAGGCGGCGGGCGCCGCCACGCCGCTGGGCCAGCATGCCGAACAGATTTACGCCGCCTTCGACGCCGCCGGCCATGGCGGCGACGACTTTTCCGGTATCATCAACCATGTCCGCGACCTCGCGGCGAAAACGTAACGCCGGCCGGGCGCGCCGCCAACGATGCGGCGCTCGGTCGGCGCAAGACGAACGACAGGGAGGCGGCGATGACGACGTTTCAGGAGGCGCGTGCGCTTCTGCTTGAGACCCGCACCGACTACGCGCGCGCGGTGGCCCGCTTCCGCTGGCCGGAGCACCAGCCGTTCAATTGGGCGCTCGACTGGTTCGATGCCGATCTGGCGCGCGACCCGCAAAGCCGCGACAGGTTTGCGCTGTGGATCGTGGAAGCCTCCGGCGAGGAAGAAAAGCTGACCTTCGCCGAACTCTCCGCGCGTTCGAACCGGACCGCCAATTTTCTGCGCGGCCTTGGCTTGAGGCGCGGCGACGCGCTGCTGCTGCTGCTCGGCAACGTGGTGCCGCTGTGGGAGACCATGCTGGCGGCGATGAAGCTCGGTGTCGTCGTCATCCCCGCCAGCACGCTTCTGACCCCCGACGAGTTGCAGGACCGGCTCGACCGCGGCCGCGTCAAGGCGGTGGTCGCCGCCGCCGACCAGTTGGCCAAATTCGACGGGCTGGCGAGCGACGGCGTTACGCGCATCGCGGTGGGAGCGACGCGCGACGGCTGGACCGCCTACGACGGCAAGGAGGCCGAGGCCGACACATTCGCGCCGGACGGCGTCACGCAGTCGTCCGATCCGATGCTGCTCTACTTCACCTCCGGCACCACGGCGAAGCCAAAGCTGGTGCTGCACGATCACCGCAGCTATCCGGTCGGCCATCTGTCGACCATGTACTGGATGGGGCTGCAGCCGGGCGACATCCACCTCAACATCTCCTCGCCGGGCTGGGCCAAGCACGCCTGGAGCTGCTTCTTC
>JBDHSY010000366.1:0-3748 GCA_039808405.1 Xanthobacteraceae bacterium | reverse complement strand
CTCGCGGAACGCCGGCGACACCGAGGTCAGCACCGGCACCCCGGCCTCGACCGCGGCGGCGAAGGCCGGCATCAGTCCCTCCCGCGCCGCCTCCAGCTTGCCGAACTTGCTGAGCACCACGAGGTCGCAGCCGTCCTCGATATCGCGGCGGATCGCTTCGCTCGCCTCGCTCGCGCCGCGCCCGTCGAGCAGGCAGGCTTGCGACCCCGACCCGAGGTCCTGAAAGATCGGGTAGCGGCTGCCGTCGCGGATGCTGCGCAGGAAGCCGGCGTTGCAGCGGCGACCCTCCAGCCCGTGACCCTCGGCCAGTACGCCGGCGATGCGCGCCGATCCCTGCCAGCCTTCGATCAGATCGTGAAACAGGGCCTGCACCGCATCGCTTGGCGCGTCGCGCACCACGGCGATCGTCTTGACGGTGGCGTCCATGGCAATCTCCTGCATTCAAAATATCCTACGCCGCCCGCTGCCGCGTTCAAACGCGAAAATCGCCGGCCAGCATTGCTTCCGCGACGTCGACGGTGGCGCGAAATGATTTGACGCTGCCCGCCGCTTTGCCGTGTAAAGGGCGCACACCTGCCGGAACCATCGGGGACATCTCATGAAAGCCTATGTCTACACCGCCAGCGGCCCGGCCATCGTCGAGGTCCCCGAGCCGGAGCCGAAAGGGTCCCAGGTCAAGGTGCGGGTGCGGGCCGGCGGACTGAACCGCGCCGATCTCGGCATCGCCAGGGGCCACGCCCACGGCGCGGCCGGCGGCGCCGGCACCGTGCTCGGCATGGAATGGGCCGGCGAGGTGGTCGAAACCGGCCCGGACGCCCCTGGCGTCGCCGTCGGCGACCGGGTGATGGGTTCTGGCACGGCCACCTTCGCCGACTACACGCTCGCCGACCATGGCCGGCTGTTGCCGATTCCCGACGGCATGGATGTCGTGCATGCGGCCAGCCTGCCGCTGGCGCTGACCACCATGCACAACGCGCTCGTCACCGTCGGCGGCGTCCGCGCGGGGCAGTCCGTTTTGATCCAGGGCGCATCCTCCGGCGTCGGCCTGATGGGATTGCAGATCGCCCGCCTCAAGGGAGCCAGGCCGGTGATCGGCTCCTCGACCGATCCGGCGCGGCGCGCGCGGCTCACGGAGTTCGGGGCCAACCTCGCCATCGATCCGCGCGACGACGGCTGGGCCGACGCGGTGCTGGCGGCGACCGGCGGCAACGGCGTCGATCTCGTCATCGATCAGGTGTCGGCCGCTACCATCAACCGCACGCTGGCCGCGACCAAAGTGCAGGGCCGCATCGTCAATGTCGGCCGGCTCGGTGGCAGCCGCGGCGAGTTCGACTTCGACCTGCACGCCGCGCGGCGCATCGCCTATATCGGCGTCACCTTCCGCACGCGCAGCATCGAGGAAATCCGCGACATCTTCACCGCGGTGCGCGCCGACATCTGGCCGCAGGTCGCCTCCGGCGCGCTGGCGCTGCCGATCGACAAGGTGTTCGCCTTCGCCGACATCGCGCAAGCCTATGCGCACATGGAAGCCAACCGCCACTTCGGCAAGATCGTCGTCACGCTGTAACGGGCGGCAAGCAAATGCGGCAATCCTGAACGCTTCTCGTTCGCAATTCCAGCTATAGCCGCGAATGAGTGGCGTCTGCACGCGCGTTGCACGAACCAGGCAAAAAACATTGCCGCGATCTGCACCGTTCGGCTTTCGCCGCGCACGACCGGCTGTTAGATCACGGCCATGACCAGCGCCGCCGACCACCACGCCGCCATCAAGACCCGCGCCGCCACCGTGTCGGTGGTGGCCAGCGCGCTGCTTGCGGCCGCCAAGTTCATCATCGGTATCGCCATCGGCAGTCTGGCGCTGATCTCGGAAGGGCTGCACTCGTCGGTCGATCTGGTCGCCACCATGGTGACCTGGATCGTGGTGCGCCTGTCCGACCGTCCCGCCGATGACGAGCATCACTACGGCCACGGCAAGATCGAGAGCCTGTCGGCGCTCGGCCTGATCGCGCTGCTCTACGTGCTTGCCGGCGGCATCGTCGTCGAGGCGTTCAGCCGGTTGCGCGAGGGCACGCCGCCACCGGTGCTGTCGGCGTGGCCGTTCGCGGTGCTGCTGGCCGACATCGCCGTCAACTTCTGGCGGGCGCGCGCGCTGCACAAGGCCGCGCGCACCACCAAGAGCCAGGCGCTCGCCGCCGACGCGCTGCACTTCACCTCCGACCTGCTCGGCACCTTCGCGGTGCTGGCCGGCCTCGGTTTGGTGGCGCTCGGCTACGGCTGGGGCGACGCCGCCGCGGCCATCGGGGTGGCGATCATCATCGCGCTGCTCGGCGTGCGGCTCGCCCGCACGACGGTCGAAACCCTGCTCGACCGCGCCCCCGACGGCGCCACCGAACAAGCCGAACGGGCCATCGGCTCCGTCGCCGGCATCGTCGTGGTGGAGCGCACGCGGCTGCGCCGCGTCGGCCCCACCACCTTCGTCGATGCCGTGGTGCAGGTGCCGCGCACGCTGCCGATCGACCGCATCGACGCCATCAAGCACGAGGCCGAGCAGGCCGTGACGCGCGTGCTCGGCGACACCGATCTCACCTTCACTACCGTTCCCGTGGCCCTCAGCAACGAAAGCGTGCGCGAGCGGATCATGGTGATCGCCCGCAACGGCGGGCTCGCCATCCATCACGTCACGGTGCACGATCTCGGCGGACGGCTGACGGTCAGCATCGATCTGGAAGTGGACGGCGAGATGCGGCTCGATGCCGCCCACGCCATCACCATCGAACTGGAAGAAGCGCTGCGCCGCGATTTCGGCACCTATATCGAGATCGACACCCACATCGAGCCGATGGAGCCGGACCTGCCGCAGGGCAGCGACGCCACGCCCGAGCGCATCGCGGAAATCCGCGAGGCGCTTACCGCCATCGCCGCGACCCAGCACGGCATCGACGACGTCCACGACGTGCGCGTGCGCGAGACCGAAGCCGGCGAAATCGTCAACTTCCACTGCCGCGCCGCGCCGGCGATGCGGGTGATCAAGGTCCACGACAGCGTGGACGAGATCGAGCGCGCGCTGCGGCGCACCTTTCCGCGCGTCCGCCGCGTCATCAGCCACGCCGAGCCGGCGGGGTAGCACCTGCCGCGCGCCGTTCCCGTTTCGGACTCGCTTGCGGCGCCGTCCCGCCGGCGGATTCAGCCGGGGACGGAATTTATTTCGCTTTAACGAATCGTTGACTCTCGACACCGGCGGAAAAGTCGATTCAAATCGAATCGATTCGCAGCGATCACCGATGTTGCGGATCGCGGGCGAGGATCGGCGCGTCAAGGGGCAGCGGTATGATGAAGTCACACGCGGCAGGCGCGTGCGGACCGTCGGATTCCATCAAGGGGCTGGCGCAATCGATCGCCAAACCCGCCTACTCCCGCCTGCTCAACGCCGAACCCCTGATGCGGCGCGCGGTGCCGATCCTGATCGTCGCCTTTCTCATCACGATCGGCATCGGCGCGGTGGTTCAGGTGCTCGACCAGATGCGCCAGAAGCGCAACGTCGCCGACCACGACATCACCGCCCTTGCCGACCTGATCGCCGCGCGCCTCGACGGCCTCGACGCCACGCGGCTGTCGGCGAGCCGGCTGCAGGACCTGCTGCCGACACTGATCCCCTCGTGGGGCCTCGTCGCGGAACGCCACATCGTCGTCGCGGCGGCGCACGGCGTGGTGGCCCACGCCGCCATCGGTGCCGGCGACGACACGCTGT
>JBDHSY010000365.1:0-3750 GCA_039808405.1 Xanthobacteraceae bacterium | reverse complement strand
ATGTCTCGACCATCGTCGCGTTCCTGATCTGCGAGCGCTGCGGCGCGGTCGGCGAGATGCCGGCGGCGCCGATGGCCGAGCGCCTGCATCAGGCGGCGCGCGCCACCGGCTTTACGCCGCGGCTGTCGGTGGTGGAGATCACCGGCACCTGCGACCACTGCCGGACCAAAGACTAGCCTCCCGGCTCCGCGACCCTGTATCACCACGACCGGCAGCACCAGAAAGCGAGCCGCCGTTCGCAGGATATCGCCTGTCATGTCTCAGCCCTCCACCGCGCGTCCGCTCGACGCCGCCGCCATCGCCCTCGTCGTGCTGCTGTGCCTGACCTGGGGCTTCAACCAGGTGGCGATCAAGCTGGTGCTGCCGGAAATTCCGCCGCTGACGCAGGCCGCGCTGCGCTCGCTCGGCGGGCTCGTCGTCGTGGTGATCATCGCCGCGCTCCGCCGCGTGCCGCTGTGGTCGCGCGACGGCACGCTCAAGGTCGGCCTCCTGATCGGGGTGATCTTCGGCTTTGAGTTCGTCCTGATGTATCGCGGCCTGGTGTGGACCACCGCCTCGCGCGCCGTGGTGTTCCTCTACACCGCGCCGTTTTTCGTGGCGTTCGGCGCCAGCCGGCTGCTGGGCGAGCGGCTGACGCCGGTGCAGTGGGTGGGGCTGGCGCTGTCGTTCGCCGCGGTGGTGCTGGCCATCGGCGCGCCGCAGGCCGGCGTCGATGCCAGGGTGCTGCTCGGCGATCTGATGCTGCTCGCCACCGGCGCGCTGTGGGGCGCCTCCACGATCATCATCAAGGCCAGCCGGCTCAGTCAGGTGTCGGCCGAAAAAGGTCTGTCTTATCAGCTCCTTGTATCGGTCCCGATCCTCGCCATCGGGGCCCTTGTGGCAGGCGAGACGATACCCGCGGTTCCCGGCGCGATGGCGACCGGCCTGATGGTCTATCAGGCGGTCTGGGTGATCGGCGCGACGTTCCTGCTGTGGTTCGTGCTGGTCAAGGCGTATTCGGCCAGCAAATTGTCGGCGTTCACCTTTTTGACCCCTTTATTCGGCGTCGCGGCGGGTTATTTCATTCTCGACGAGCCGATCTCGGCGGCATTCGGGGTGGCGGCGCTGTTGGTGATCGTCGGCCTTTATCTGGTGAACCGTCCCGCGCCCGGCCCCGACTGACAGGGCGGCCGCCTGCGGGCGCGGCCGGTCCGCCATCGGCTGTTGACGCATCGGTCCATTGAAGATTGTCATGAAAAGCTGATATCTGAAGCCCATGAACAAGCCCGAACAGCCGCCCTCCGATATCGCGGGGCCAAAGCCCCGCCATGTGACCACCCGTGTCATGGTCGGCGATGTCGCCGTCGGCGGCGGCGCGCCGATCGTCGTGCAGTCGATGACCAACACCGACACGGCCGACGTGGCCGCGACCGTCGAGCAGGTGGCTGCGCTCGCCCGCGCCGGCTCCGAACTGGTGCGCATCACGGTGGATCGCGACGAGGCGGCCGCCGCCGTCCCGCACATCCGCGACGGGCTGCGGCAGCGCGGCGTCACCGTGCCGCTGGTCGGCGACTTCCACTATATCGGCCACAAGCTTCTGGCCGACCATCCGGCCTGCGCCGAGGCGCTCGACAAGTACCGCATCAATCCCGGCAATGTCGGCTTCAAGGACAAGCGCGACAAGCAGTTTTCCGACATCGTCGAGTTTGCGATCAAGTACGGCAAGCCGGTGCGCATCGGCGCCAACTGGGGCTCGCTCGATCAGGAACTGCTGACGCACCTGATGGAGGAGAACGCAAAACTGGCCGAGCCGCGCGACGCCCGCGCGGTGATGCGCGAGGCCATGGTGCAGTCGGCGCTGACCTCGGCGGCGCGCGCCGAGGAGATCGGCCTGCCGAAGAACCGCATCATTCTGTCCGCCAAGGTCTCGGCGGTGCAGGACCTGATCGCGGTCTACCGCGATCTCGCCGCGCGCTCGGACTACGCCATCCATCTCGGCCTGACCGAGGCCGGCATGGGCTCGAAGGGCATCGTCGCCTCCTCCGCCGCGCTCGGCATCCTGTTGCAGGACGGCATCGGCGACACCATCCGCATTTCGCTGACCCCGGAACCGGGCGGCGACCGCACCCGCGAGGTGCAGGTCGGCCAGGAACTGTTGCAGACCATGGGGTTCCGCACCTTCGTGCCGCTGGTCGCGGCCTGCCCCGGCTGCGGCCGCACCACCTCGACCACCTTCCAGGAACTGGCGCGCAGCATCCAGGACTTCATCCGCGACGAGATGCCGGCGTGGCGCACCCGCTATCCCGGCGTCGAGGGTCTCAACGTCGCGGTGATGGGCTGCATCGTCAACGGCCCCGGCGAGAGCAAGCATGCCGACATCGGCATTTCGCTGCCGGGCACGGGCGAGGCGCCGTCGGCGCCGGTGTTCGTCGATGGCAAGAAGTTCCGCACGCTGCGCGGGCCGACCATCGCCGCCGACTTCAAGGCGCTGGTGATCGACTACATCGAGCAGCGCTACGGCCAGAACGTCGGCCACACCACCGCCGCCGAGTAGCCTTAGAGCGTTTTCAAGCGAAGTGGAAACCGGTTCGCGTGAAGAAAACGCGTCAAATCAAAATCATAGAGCCCCGCTTCTGATTCCATCAGAAGCGGGGCTCTAGGCTTCGTATCACGAGATCAGGCTGGCGGCGATGTTGATCGTCAGCGCCAACAGCGCGGTGTTGAACACGAACGACACGATGCCGTGCGCCGTCGCGGTGCGGCGGATCGCCTTGCTGGTGATGCCGACGTCCGACACCTGCGCCGTCATGCCGATGACGAACGAGAAATACACGAAATCCCAGTAGTCCGGCCTGTCGTCGCCGGGAAACGCCAGCCCGCCGCCGCGCCGTTGGCTGTAGTAGTCGTGCGCGTAATGCAGCGCGAAGGTGGTGTGCACCACGGTCCACGACAGCGCGATGGTGGCGACCGCCAGTGTGACGCCGAAGCCGCCGCGATCGGGCTGGCCGAGTTCGAACACGATCGCGGCGATGCTGGCGAAGGCGCCGATCGCGGTGACGATCAGGATGAGGAAGCGGCCGTCGTCCTGCAACGCCGCCTGCTGGCGGATGTGTCCGATGCCGCTGCGCAGCACGAAGGCGTAGACCAGCACCAGATACAGCGCGGCGAAAACGTCCCACGCCATGAGAAACCGCGTCACCGGCGGCAGCGCTTTCGGCAGCAGCGCATAGACGGCGATGCCGCAGGCGAGCGCGACGAAAGTGCGCGCGCGGGCGTAAACGATGCGCAGCGCCCACGGCCATGTCTGAAACCGAGCGAGATGCGGCGGGGGCTCGCTCATGGATCCCGCCGCTAGTTCTTGCGCTCGGCGACGAAGCGGGCGGCGGCGCGCAGCACGTCGGCCCTGTCGCCAAAGCGGTCGAGCGCCTTGTCGCCCTGCGCCAGCAGGTCGCGCACGCGCTGCCGTGCGCCGTCGACGCCGAGCTGGGTGACGAAGGTGGTCTTGCCGAGCGCGGCATCCTGCCCGGTCTCCTTGCCGAGCGTGGCCGCGTCGCCCTCGACGTCGAGCAGGTCGTCGGCGATCTGGAAGGCTTCGCCGAGCGCACGGCCAAAAATATCGAGCGCGCGCTGGTCGTCGGCGCTGGCCTCGCCGAGGATCGCGCCGCTGATGCAGCCGAAGCGCAACAGCGCCCCGGTCTTCATCTGCTGCACGCGCGCGACGTCGACCGGCCCGGTGTCGCCGAAGCGGCCTTCGCCGGCGAGATCGAGCAT
>JBDHSY010000364.1:0-3752 GCA_039808405.1 Xanthobacteraceae bacterium | reverse complement strand
CGCTCCTACGACGTGCCGCCGCCCGGCGGCGAAAGCCTGCGCGACACGCTGGCGCGCACGCTGCCCTATTACGTCCAGGAGATTCTGCCGTGCGTGCTGCGCGGCCAGCGCACGCTGGTGGTGGCGCATGGCAACTCGCTGCGCGCGCTGATCATGGTGCTGGAGAAGATGACGCCGGACACCATCCTCAAGCGCGAGCTGGCGACCGGCGTGCCGATCATCTATCGCCTCAACGCCGATGCCACGGTGGCCTCGACGCTCGACCTCGCGGCGTAGAGTCCCTGCGCCCCTTATCGTCATGCCCGGCATAAAGCCGGGCATGACGAAGCGGGATGGATGCGCGGATCAAGTCCGCGCACGACGGCGACAAGAATTACGGCACCCTGGTTTACGCCGCGCGGCCGCTTTCCCAGCCGAGCATCGCCTGTTTGCGGGTGATGCCCCAGTGATAGCCGGTCAACGCGCCGCTTTTGCCGAGCACGCGATGGCAAGGCACCACGAACGATATCGGATTCTTGCCGACCGCGGCGCCGACCGCCCGCGACGCCTTCGGCGCACCCAGCCTCGCGGCGATGTCCGAGTAGGTGGTGGCGCGGCCCATCGGAATTTTCAGCAACGTCTCCCACACCCGGACCTCGAAGTCGGTGCCGATCAGCACCACGCGCAGCGGCTGTTCGGCGCTCCACTGGCCGGGGTCGAAGATGCGCTGCGCCAGCCGCGCGGTCGCGGCCTGATCGGCGATATAGGTCGCCTGCGGCCAGCGCCGACGCATATCGGCCAACGCCGCCATGTCCTCGCCGGCATCGGCGAAGGCAAGCCCGGCCAGGCCGCGCTCGCTGGCGATCACCACCGCCGTGCCGAACGGCGAAGGGTGAAAGCCGTAACGCAGCGTCATGCCGGCGCCGCCGCTTTTCCATTCGCCCGGCGACATCGCCTCATGGGTGACGAACAGGTCGTGCAGCCGGCCCGGCCCCGACAGCCCCGACGCGAGCGCGGCATCGAGCACGCTGGCCGAGTCGCGCAACAGCGTCTTGGCATGGTCGAGGGTGAGCGCCTGCATGAACGCCTTCGGCGTCAGCCCGGCCCAGCGGCGGAACAGGTGGTGCAACTCGTCGGCGGTGACGCCGGCTGCATCGGCCACCGCCTCGATGGCCGGCTGCGAGCGCCAGTTGGCCGACATGAAGGCGATGGCCCGGCGCACGCTGTCGTAATCGCGCAGCGCCGCGGCCTGCGCGGCGGGGCGGGCGGCGCCGCGATGATCGAGAAGGGCTTCTGTCATGGGAACCGCACCCTTGCGCGTGAAGCTGTATGGGACGATGTGGGTCATGCCGCCGATGTAGGCTTGTCCGGCACGGCAAACCACCCGATTTCCGACACGGCGGACCCGACGATGCGAGCCGGTCAGACGAGCGGATTGTAGACCGGGCCGCGCCGCGCCGTCTGCAAGGCCAGCGCGAGCGCGTCGGCAAACTCGGCCTTTTCGCCCGCGCCGAGAAAGCCGGCGATCGACAGCCGCTGGCCGCGCGACACCAGATACAGCCGCTCCACGCCGTAGTCGGCGATCTCGCGGCGGTCGAGCCTGACCCACAGCGGATTGAGCGTCCATTCCGAGCGGAGGCCGCGATGCGTCATGCGCCGCACCCGCAGGCTGGTCGGCGTCACCACGATCTCCTCGAAGGCGTGCGCGGACCGATAGTTGGCGCGAAACGCCCACCAGATCATCGCGACGTCGAGGCCGAAGAACACCAACACCGGCCAGGCGCCCATCAGCAGAAACACCATGCCGGCCCCGAAGCTGACGACCGACACCGCCGCCATCAGCACGAGAAAGCCGGTATGGCCGAGCGAGCGATGCGGCGTGATCAGCGCCGAAAACAGCGGCCGGTCCGCAGGAGTGTCCTGAAAGTCGTTGCCTCGGCTCATCGGCGCTGACTATACCTCAGCCATGGCCCGCCCGGCGAGCAAGAGCGCTAACATTTCCGCATCCGGCGAAGGCGGCCAGGGACGCGCGCGCATGGCCGCAGCGAAACTGACGGCCAAGCCAACCGCCAAGCCAACCACCAAGCCGACGGCGAAACCGAAAGCCGCCAAGGCCGCCGGCAAGCGTGCGCAAAAACCCTGGACGGCGGCCGAGGTCCACGAGGCGTTCCGCCGTTTCCGTGCCGCCAACCCGGAGCCGAAAGGCGAACTCGAACACCTCAATGCCTATACGCTGCTCGTGGCGGTGGTGCTGTCGGCGCAGGCGACCGACGCCGGCGTCAACAAGGCGACGCGCAACCTGTTCCCGCTCGCCGACACGCCGCAAAAGATGCTGGCGCTCGGCGAGGAGCGCGTGCGCGATCTGATCCGCACCATCGGGCTCTACCGCAACAAGGCCAAGAACGTCATCGCACTGTCGGAGCGGCTGATCGCCGAGCACGGCGGCGCGGTGCCGCGCAGCCGCGAGGCGCTGGAGGCGCTGCCCGGCGTCGGCCGCAAGACCGCCAACGTGGTGCTCAACATCGCCTTCGGCGAGCCGACCTTCGCGGTGGACACCCACGTGTTCCGCGTCGCCAACCGCACCGGGCTGGCGCCCGGCAAGACGCCGCTCGCGGTCGAACTGACGCTGCAGCGCGTGGTCCCCGACGAGTTCAAGCGCCATGCCCATCACTGGCTGATCCTGCATGGCCGCTACGTCTGCATCGCCCGCAAGCCGCTGTGCGAGCGCTGCCTGATCAACGACCTGTGCCGCTGGCCGGACAAGACGGCCGGCTGGTAGCGTCACGGTCGGCGGCGGCCGGACAGGCGCCCGGCCGCCCCTCATGCGCTGGCCGACCCGGCTATTTGCCCGCAAGCAGCGGGGTGATGCGGCGGATCGTGACGCGGCGGTTCTGCCGCTCCGGCCCGTCGGTCTGGACCTTCAGATACTCCTCGCCATAGCCTTGCGTGGTCAGATTCTCCGCCGGCACCTGGAAGTGCTCGGTGAGGATCGCGGCCACCGATTCGGCACGACGGTCCGACAGCGACAGGTTGTCGACGTCGTTGCCGACCGCATCGGTGTGGCCCTCGATCAGGAACACCTCCTGCGGATTGCGCGAGACGGCGCGGTTGATGCCGTCGGCGATCACCCGCAGCTTGTCGACCTGGTCGGGCGCGATCTCCCACGAGCCGGTATCGAAGTTCACCGTATCGAGATCGACGCGCGGCATCAGTTCGCGCACCGACGGGCTGTAGCGGATTTCGTCGAGCGAGTAGGCGCGCGGCGGCGGGGCGACCGGCGGCGCCAGCATGGTCTCGTAGATCACCTCGGGGCGGGCATCCTCGTAGTCGACGATGTAGCGATCGCGCGGCATGTGGATCACCGGCGGCGGCAGGGCCACGAAGAAGCCGCCGGCGCCACGCGGTCCGCGGTAGCGGGAATTGTCGATGATCACGATCTCGCGGCCGTCGCGGTCGCGCCGCATGCGCCGCAGCAGCCGGCCGTCGCGGTCGTCGATGGTGATGATCTGCGAGCCGTCCGGCCGCACCACCACCGTGCGCCGCTCGCCGCCGCGCTGCTCGACGCGCACGTCGCGCGCGCCAAGACGGAAGCGATCGACCTCGTTGTGGCGGACGAACGACCGCCTGGTCGGATCGCGAACGATGACGCGGCCCGGCTCGGTGATGACGGTGCGGCCGCCCTCCTGCCGTTCCCGGCGCTGGCTGCGAAAATCCTCCAGCCGGCGCGGCCCCTGCCGTTCGCCGCGCTCAGGCAGCGGGGTGGTGGCCACCGG
>JBDHSY010000363.1:0-3757 GCA_039808405.1 Xanthobacteraceae bacterium | reverse complement strand
GGCAAGGTTATCGGCAACACCGTAGTCCCCCTTGCCGGTCCCGTTCTGCTCGAACCAGGTGATGGCGAACCGGGTGTCTGCGTCGAACTCACCCTGGATGCCGCCGAGATATTCATCCAATTCCTTGTTGATCAGTTGGAGCGCGGTTTTCACGCTCATCGGGCTGTCGTCGGCTTCGAGCACGGCCTCGTATCGCGAGAACACGCCCATGCCCGGTCCGATCGCCGACTGCGGCATGTCTGCCGGAGCGATATTAGCGGCTTGAAGCTCAGCAATAGCCGGAGGCAACTCGCGCTTCAGCGCACGAATAAACTCCGCACGAGTGACAGACTCAGCATCTATCGGCTTTCGGCGACAAACCAATACCACGGAATTTGCAAGCGCGTTCGTTCCAACCGCAACTAGCCGACCAGGCTTCTCCGTTCTCACTGGCCATGTGCCGACGACGGAGAAGCCAGATCTCAAGACTGCTTCAATAAAGGTCGCCCATCCGGACGAGCTGACGCCCTCCGCCTCAATATCGCTCTGCTTGAATGCGTAATAGATCGTGGCAGGAAAGTCAGGGTTAGCGTTCTTCGCCATGTTCTTCATGGCAAGGGTCATCCCAGAAAGAAAATACGCCTCCGCCGCATCCTTCCCGCCGTGTCTGTCAGGAGAGGCGATAAGCTCGTCGGACTTAGGTGTTGCCATTAGGCCGAACAGCTCGGGATACACCTCTCGCAGCGCCGGCTTCATCCAAGAATAAAAGAAATCCGAAACATCAGAATACGATATATTGTCATAGTATGGAGGATCCGTCGAAATTACATGAGTGCCGTTGTAGTCAAGTTGTTGCGCATCGCTTTGTATTATTGCGGCCTTAGAAGAACCGTAACCCAATGCCTCGAAGCCCTTTACCATTCGGTCAAACAGGCTTCGATAGCTGCCGCTCGATGAACTAAATACGTTCACCTCGGCGTAATCCCATGTCATTGGGATTGCCTGTCGAGAGAATGTAGATCGCATCTGTTGATTCGGGCTGTTCCACCCGCAGACCGTCGAGCAATGATTGGCCATCTGGCCTACAAGAAATGCGAGATAGACGCTTACTGCCTCGGCGTAAGCGGTCGCGCCTATGCCACCTTCTCGAAGGGGGCGGCCATCATCCTGCAATCCGGATTCAACGGCATCAGCTTTGATCTTCGATCGCAAAGCATGAACTAGGTCGCTCAACGTATTGAGGGCCACGAGTTGCCGATTTGAGAAAGCATCACCCCACCGCGGCATCCCATACATCGGAAGCCTGTCGACATCATGGGATGGGGTCGGAACCAAGCCTTCCGGTTTCCAAATTGGCTTCGCCGCCTCAGCCGCAGCAACGTGCTTCTTATCCGCAGGCAGGTAGAGCCGACCGCGGCGACCTTCAGCGACAATTCCGAGCAGTTGGCTGCCCATCCGTCCCTGCTTCGCACAACGCCGAACATATGCTGCGTCAATCGCAGCATCGGAAAGCAAGCACCGAAAGTTCGCGCGACCGACCTTTGTGCCGTTCTGTGCTCGCGCGATAGCCTCTGCCGACGAACCCACGCGCACGGCGAATTCCACACGCCTCTGAGCTTTATCTACAATTGGCTCGAGCCACGCCTCTTTCCCTGTCTTCGCACTGAGCAAGAAGCTCGAGGCGATCGGAACAGGCACATCCACGAACGCAGGGTCTGGGCTAGGCACAGTGCGCGCCCATATCCAAGCGACAACGGTGGCAGTTCCACCACCTTGATCGCCCGGCACGTCGACCTCTGGATATAGATGCCCAATTTTGTCAAATGCCAGACTGCGCATCAATTCGCCATAGTATTTGACGTCTTCCGCGAGCCCTTCTGCATAACGATAGAACTGTCGATCCTTGCCGTTAGGATGAATTGGCGACTGACCCTTAAATCGTTCTGGCAATTCAATCATTGCCTTACCAATCATAACGGCTACTGGATTAAGGTCTGCTCCATTCGCGGCAAGCCCGAGCCGTTGCGCCTCTAGCGGGATAGACCCACCACCAGAGAAAGGATCGTAGATCGAAGGCATTTCACCGTTACAGCTCTTTCGAATCTCAGCCCGAGCGCGCTCTAGCACTTCCTCGTTGGTCGAATTCTCCCACTGAACTAGTTCCTCAATGATCCTAAATAAGCGCTTCCGCTCTGCCTCCTGAGCTTCATGGGTAGGAAACGCTTTAGGATCGCTGGACGGATCATCCACTAGTTGAGCAAACAAGACTGCTCGGCACGCCGCGAGTGGACGCCTCGCCCACCAGAGGTGCAAGGTCGACGGATGCCCATGGCGGATCGACTTCTCGCGCGCCGCAGCGGCGTTGATCACTTCAAGCGGCACTGCAATCTCGATGAGCTTCTTTTTCATTGAGCTAGTTGCTCCAATTCTGCCGCTGTTTCGTTGTCAATCTGCATAAAATTCTGAGGCGGATAAAAATTCATGACAGACTGAACATCTCGAATCGACAACGGATGCGAATAGAATCGTGGTTGTGAGATGTAGATTCCGGTCACTGATCCAGCGCCAACAAGATAAATATCGAGTTCTCTACGATCTATTGCCCCCTTCGGTGCTAAATCGAGAGCGGCTTCTGGCAGCAAGCGTTCCATAGACAAGACTTTTGCCGAACCAACGATCGCACTAATTGGCGCACCAACATACAAGAGCACTTGAGATGGAGTTCGCGCTGGCGCTCGCTTTCTGAAGAAAATACCAACCTGCCCAGCCCTAAGCGGCTCAAGCCACTTGGCTTTGAAGGAGTATATCGCAATATTTCTTGCAGGATTTTCGGTCATTTTACACCGCTCCTTCCAGCCGGCTCAGATGACCGATCTATGAGTCGACGTAAATCGAACTGAATCGCCGTTTCCAGAAAAGACGGCTCGCGATCCACAAGGGGACCGTGCACATAGCGCGGCGCATGGGCAAAGCCGGCAGCGACCTGGACGATAGCGAGAATGAACTTCTCCGGCTCATGCAGGGAGGTAATGACCTCCTGCCGTGTGATCATCACGCTATCGGCGCCGTCGATCCGCCCCTTGACCTCGATGAAGCGCAGATGGCCCGACTTCGGATCGTGCGAGGCGATGTCGTAACCAATCTTCTGGGCGGACACGTCGGCCGGCTCGTTGCCCAACGCGCGCTCGGCTGCCATGACGGCTTCCATCGCCGCAAGCTCGATCTGCCGACGCGCAGCGGGATCTTCCGCGAAGTGGTTCGGAACGCTTGGCGTCTGACGCTTTTCCAGCAGCCCTCGCGGGATGACGACCATGCCGCCCCGCACTCGCGACGGCTGCGATGAGATGAACCGTTCCCGTTCAAGCTGGTCCATGCGGCGCTTCTGGCGTTCCGCCAGGTCTTCGGCGCGGCGCTGGGCATTCTGCCAGTTCACCCGTGTCTTCTTGCCGGCGCGCTCCTCCTCCTTCAGCTCGAAGGCGCGCGAGTCCCAGTAGTTGATCTCCTTCTTCAGCCGGGCGCGCACCTCCTGCTCGACCTTCTCGATCTCGGGCAGACGCCGCGCCTTGACCTCGGCGACATGGCCCTGGGCCAATTCGACCGTCGCAAACCGGATCGCAGTCTTTTCCAGATCAGTGGTCAGCCAGCTCTCATCCAGAAGGTCGCGCACGCTGGCGGCCTCCTCCGGTTTGGCCGGCCGCAAATTCAAATGCGGTGCGATGCCGGCGTTTACGATGTTCCCGGCCTTATCAATGGCGGCGAACTGAAGCCGCTGTGAAAT
>JBDHSY010000362.1:0-3759 GCA_039808405.1 Xanthobacteraceae bacterium | reverse complement strand
ACGGGACAGCCGGAGGACTGATTTGCCCGTACCGCGTCCAGCGGCGCGCCCCGCGATCTGCCGCCGCTCCGGCTACGGATCGCTCACGCCCGGTGGGCGTAGGACTTTTCCAGCGTCGAGGTGCCGGTGGCCGCGATCTCGCCGAGGCTCAGAACATAGATGCAATCCGATATCTGCACGACCCGGCGCACATTGTGGTCGATCAGCAGCACGCCGATCCGCTCCGAGCGAATCTCCCGATCCAGACGAAAATCTCCTCGGCGACATTCGGCGACCCGACACCCAGATCCGCTTCCTCAGCTTCGGCGGGCGCATCAGAAACACGTTCGCCGCCTCTACCGAACGACAACTCCTCCCGGGAAGTCGGACCGCCCTGTCAACTCAACGACGAACGCTCGCGCGGGCGCGAATATATCTCGCGCGGCGCTCCGACCTGAACGAGCCGGCCGCCGGGCATAACGACAATCCGGCCGGGCATCGCCATGGCCTCGTTCTGGTCGCGCGTCACAAAGACAAAGGTGGCCCTTCCGTGCGACGGAGCTTTCGAGGCGATGAAACCACCCGCCCGGCTATCAGACGTCCCACCCGCCATCAACCGCAAGCTCCTGCCCCGTGATGTTGCGGGCATCGTCGCTTGCGAGAAACAAAACGGCATTTGCGATATCCTGCGGCATAGTCACGCGCTTCAGCGCCATGTCCTGCACATACTCCTCATAAACCTGCTCGTAGGTCCATCCTCGCACCCGGGCCTTCTCACGGCACAACTTTTCCATTCGCGGAGTATGCACGATTCCGGGACATACGACGTTGCAGTTGATGTTGAATTCACCGACTTCCAACGCCACGGTCCGGGTCAAGCCACGAACGCCCCACTTCGAGGAACTGTAGGCGGCGCGATATTTGTAGCCACGCAATCCGGACGTGCCGCCGATATTAACGATTTTGCCGGCGCGTTGCGAAATCATCGTCGGAACAACGTATTTAATCGGCAGGTATGAGCCGCGAATGTTCGCCTCGATAACATAGCTGAAATCGTCAGGCTTGATGTTCTGCACCGGCGTCTCGATCGGACCCGTGACGCCGGCGACGTTGACCAGGATATCGATCCGGCCATCGAGGAATTTTAACGCCGCCTCGGCCATCGCCGCGACCGACTTCTCGTCAACGACGTCGCACGCCGTAACACCAGCCTTGCGGTCCATCCCCTTCACGACCGCCGCCACCTCATCCAAAGCGGCGGTGTCACGACCGGCAAGGAAGATATTGGCGCCTTCCCGGGCCAGCGTCTCGGTAATCGCCGCCCCCATTCCCTTCGCGCCACCGGTTACGACTGCATTCTTGCCCGACAGTTTCATGCTTATGATCCTTTCCTCAATGCTCCACTCGAGGAGAGCCGTATCCGCCCCCTCCGCAACTTTGAACAACAACCAGATCGCCCTTGTTGAGGCGGGTATTCTGCTTTCCCGCGAACGGTTCCGCGGCCGCCCCGTTACGCACGACGTCAACCCTGAACAGCGCGCCGCTCTCTCCGCCGCGCAGACCATATGGCGGAACGATCGCTCGCTCGAACATGCTGGTCAGCGACACGTCGTCGCCGGTGACGCGATAGCAGCGATGGACGCCGTTTCCGCCGCGATGTGCACCATCGCCACCGGAATCCCGTCTGACTTTCTGATAGACAACCTCGAGCGGATATTCGGCCTCGATGACCTCCGCCGGCGTATTCATCACATTCGACATATGAACACGCAGCACCGACATGCCGTCGCGATCGCAACGCGCGCCCTCACCGCCGCCATGCGTTTCGTAAAGCGTCACCCAGCGGCCATCCTCGCGGCGGCCGGCAAAAAGCAGGAGGCCGGACGTGGTCGGCCCGCCGGCGCTGAGCCGCTCCGGGACAATGGCCTCGAATGCCCGGAACAGCGCATCGGCGATGCGCTGCGATGTTTCGTGGTTGCCGCCCACGACCGGCTTGTCGGGTCCGGGATCAAGAACCGACGACGGTCGAGTGATGATCGTGAACGGGCGATAGCAGCCACCGTTCGGAGGCGTATCGGGCGCGAAAAGAGCCCTCATAACGTAGAATACCGAAGCCGCAGCGATAAACGGCGTCGTATTGACCGGGCCACAGGCGGCATCGCCGCTTTCGGAGAAGTCGAACGAAATCTTGCGCCTCTGTATCCGCACCTTGACACGGATCGGGATCGGCGCGCCGCCTGCGCCGTCGTCGTCGAGGAAATCCTCACCTAACAGTTCGCCATCCGGCAACGCCTCAATCGCGTCGCCCATCAATTGTTCGGCCCAGTCGTGCAGTTCGGCGATACTTTTGCGTACGACCTGGTGTCCATGCTCGTCGCATAGCCGCAGAAGCCGCTCCTCGGCCGCGCGCGTCGCCGCCATCTGGGCGAGAATGTCACCTTCCCGCTCCTCGGAGCCCCTCACGTTGGACAGAATGATGTCAAGCTTTTCCTGATCGACACCGTCGGCGGTGAACACACGCAAGGGGCTGATACGAATCCCCTCCTGCCATGCATCCCGCGCAAATGGCACGTAGCTGCCAGGTACCGCGCCGCCGATATCCGCCCAATGCGCCAGACTGACCGCGAACGCCAAGATCTCACCGCCGACAAAGACGGGACGGATCGCCTTGACGTCAGGCAGGTGATTGCCTCCGACGTGAGGCAGATTCAGAAACCAGACATCGCCCGGCGTGAGCTTGTCCTTAGGCACCCGCTTGAGAAACTCACGAACCGTGAAGCTCATTACCCCCATGTGCATGGGGATATCCTTGCCCTGCGCGATGAGATGACCATCGTGATCGGTTAGGGCCGACGACAGGTCACCGGCCTCGCGCAGCAGCGGCGAGCGGGCGGCCCGCATCACGATAAGAGACATCTCCTCAGCGGTACTGCTCAGCGCATGCCGCACAACCTCAAGGGTAAACGGATCGATTGTGCTCATGAGCCTAGCCCGGTATCGATGTCGAGATGCCCCGATCCCAAGACTGTGGCACGGCTATGCGGCGGCAGCACCAGCGTCGACATGTTGTCGGAAATGATCGCCGGACCTGCGATGGTCCGCCCCTGCGTGAGGCAGCTCCGCTCATATTCGGGCGTATCCGCAGGCACGCCGCCCGTGAAATAGCACTGCCGCATCCCGCGCGGTCGTTCCCCGGAGTCTCCCGCCGCCTCGGCGGCACTGGGCTCTCCGTCACGCGGAATCTGCCTCGGCACTGTCGCTGTCAGCCGCAGCGCCACGACTTCCCAAGGCTCGTCGGTGGCAAAACCGTAGAGCTGCGAGTGGCGTTCACGAAAGCGGCGGCCAAGATCGGGTGGGGAATCGAGGTCCGGCTGCGGCAGTTCGACCGCATAACTCTGGCCGGCATAGCGGACAGCAGCGACCCACTTGAATTCTGGCGTCTTGTCGATACTTCCCAGAAGCCGCTTGATCTCGGCGATGATGTCGGCACGGGTTCGGTCAAGGTTCGCCTTGTCCCAACTGACACTGCTCAGATAGATCGACCGGTGCAGCGTGTAGCTGATGTCGGAAGATACGCACCCCAGCGCCGACAGCGCGCTGGAATGACCAGGGATAATCAACTTGCGGATGCCGAGCAGCCTTGCCACCTCGACGGCATGCATCGGGCCGGCGCCTCCAAAGGCAATCAGGGCACAACTGCGCGCATCGATCCCGCGCTCCACCGTCACCCGGCGCAGCGCGTTGCTCATCGCATTGTTCGCGACCTTGACGATTCCCCGC
>JBDHSY010000361.1:0-3774 GCA_039808405.1 Xanthobacteraceae bacterium | reverse complement strand
TGGATCGCGCTCGCCGGCGATGCGCTGCTGCATCCATTCGACGCCGAGCCGGTTGTAGCAGGCGCTCTCGGCGCAGCCGGCGACGACGACGCCGTCGGCGAAGCCGCGGCTCAGCGCGTAATCGATCAGCGAGGGCGGCGCCATCGCGACACAGGGCAGCGACAGCGTGTCGTCGGTGCGCGCGCCGGCGGCGCCATGCTGGCAACCGATCACCAGAAGGCGCGGCGACTGATCCGATGCCTTGTGATCCGATGCGCTGGCCACTTCATGGACGCGCTCGCGCTGCGAGGCGAAGGTCAGGTCCGGCAGGTCGATGCCGGTGACGAGCGGGCCGACGCTGCGGAACGGCGTCGACGACGGGCACGAGCCGGTGCAGATGCCGCAGCTCACGCATTTGTCGGTATCGACCGCGACCTCGAGCGCGTAAGGCAGGTCGTCGCTGCGCGGCACCAGTTGCAGGGCGTCGTAAGGGCAGTCCTCGACGCAGCGGCCGCAACCGTTGCAATGGGGAAGATCGACGGTGGCGGGCTGCATCCGCCGCAGCGGCGGCAGCCATGGCATCGCCGCCAGCATGACGGTCGCGGCGGCGAGCAGCCCCCACAGCGTGCCGGGCGCGGCATCGGCGAGCGGATAGAGCGGCAGGTAGAACCAGTCGAGCCCGACCGGGCTCGGCACCCTGGCCAGATCGGCCGGCCCCTGGCTCAATGCCGGCTTCGCCACCGACACCGCAAGCAGCGCCAGCATCGTCAGCGCCGCCAGCGTGCGCGGCGGATTCACTTTTGGCCGGGTGATGCGCTGGATGTGGATCCACAGCATGAACAGCAGCACCAGCGGCACCGCGATATGCAAAAACACCAAGAGCGTGAAGAAGCGATTCGACAGGCTCGACGGCGCGAGGAAATTGCGGGCGATCGGCTCGCCGAAGATCGGCAGCCAGTCGAGCAGCTCGGTCGAGGTGGTGGCGACGTATTGCGCCAGCTGGTCCCACACCAGCCAGTAGCCGGTGATACCGGACATGTAGAGGAACCAGATTACCGGCACCCCGGTCAGCCACGAGAACCAGCGGGCGCCGCGATAGCGGTCGCGGGCGAACTCCCGCAACAGATGCAGCGCCATCACCACCACCATCATGTCGGAGGCATAGCGATGGAAACTGCGCATGACGCCGGCGTGCCAGGCATGGCGCGTGGAGTACCACTCGACCGACGCATAGGCATTCTCGACGCCGGTATCGAACAGTGTGAACAGGTAGATGCCGCTGACCGCGACGATCCAGAACAGGAAGAAGCCGAGCGCGCCGAGCTGGGCGAGCGGATTGAGCGCCGGCCCGGCGAGACGGTCGAGGCCGCGCTCGGCGACGTCGAAGACGCGCCTCACGCCATGGCGCAGCACCGCAATCACGTCTGTCGTCCGAGCAGCCGTGGCGAAGCGCTCCGCAAGGCTTCCAGCCGGCGGTTGCGCACCCAGCCGCGGACGAACAGAACGCCGGCGATGATCAGCGACAGTCCGCCGATGCCGATGCCGAGCGCGATCGCATAGCTCGTGCGATAGCGGCCCTGGCCGGGATCGTAGACGGTGCAGAGAAAACTTAAGCGGTCGATCAGCGCCGACACGGTCAGCGCGCGGGTGAAGGTGCCGAACACCGCCTCCTTCAACGGCTCGATGAACACCGGCAGCGGAAAATCGTCGCCATAGACCTGGCGATAGACCCGGCCCTCGGCATCGACGATGGTGGTCTGGGCGATATGATCGAAACCGCCGGCCACGGCCTGATAGCTGAAGCCCACCTCCCGCATCAGCGCCGACAGCGTCGCCTCGTCGCCCGAGGCGACGTCCCAGCCGGTGGCGGGAAGGCCCTGCCGGCGGGCGAACGTCGCCATGTGCTGCGGCGTATCGCGGCGCGCGTCAAAACCCACGGTCAGCACCGCGAAGCGGTCGGTGCCGAGGCTGCGCCGCGCCTCCTTGACCGCATCGAGAAGATGCTGCGTCGTGGTCGGGCACACGGTGCTGCAACTCGTGTAGACGAGGCTGACGACCAGCGGCTGGCCGCGATAGTCGGCCAGCGCGATGCGGCGCCCCTGCGGATCGACCAGGGTGTGATCGCCAAGCTCAGTGCCGATTGCCGCTTCGCTTCTTTCCAGCACGCTTTTCGGATCGAACGGGTTGCCGGCCGGAGTGGCGGCCGCCGGCGTCATCATGGCGGCATCCAGCACCACCGCCAGCGTCAGCAGCGTCAGGTGGATCAGCGAGGCGCCGAAGGTCGCCATCGCAGTGGCGCGGCCCGGCGCGCGGTAAAGCTGCCAGCTTCGCCACACGAAGATCGCGCCGCCGGCCGCCGCACCGACGCCGTAGATCAGCCCCATGCCGAACCACAGCGGCACCAGCGACAGCACCGTCAGCGCCACCGTGTGGGCAAGGATCGCCGTGGTCCACACCCGCTCGGAGGCAACCACCGGCAGCATCGGGAAACCGGCATTGGCGTAATCGTCGCGGCGCGCCGCGGCGAGGCTCCAGAAATGCGGCGGCGTCCACAGGAACATGACCAGCGCCAGCAGAACCGGCACGGCCTGCGGCATCGGATCGACCGCCGCCGCGCCCGCCAGCACCGCGAAGCTGCCGGACAGCCCGCCGACGACGATGTTCATCGCCGTGCGGCGCTTCAGCCACACCGTGTAGACGACGCCGTAGGTCAGGCCGCCGAGCAGCACATAGACCGCGCTGACGGCGCCACCCGCGACATAGGCCAGCGCCAGCGACGCCACGCCGAGCGCGGCGAACGTTGCCAGCCACCCCGCGCCGGGTGTCAGGCGCCCGCTCGCGAACGGCCGCTTCTCGGTGCGCCGCATATGACGGTCGAGGTCGCGCTCGTAATAATGGTTGAATGCGCCGGCCGCGCCCGAAGCGCCGAGCACCGCGACCGCCAGCGCCAACACCTCCCACGCTTCCCGCGCCGCGCCTTGCGCCGCGGCGGCGCCGGCAACGGCGCTGGCGGCGATGGCGATGCCGATCCGCAGCTTGAGCAGCGACACGGTCGTGCTCAGCGCGGTGCGTACGGCCGTACTCTTCACCTTTCCCCGCCGGGGAGAGGGAGCGCTCCGAGCATGTGGCGGTAGTCCCGACATGATCGCAAATCCCTCAGCGGAACTGCCACAGGTCGGACAGATACTTCCAGTTGACGAAGTAGTAGAGCACGAAGGACAGGAAGAAGATCGTCACCAGCACGATGGTGCCGGGCAGCTTGATGGTGCCTTCGCTGCCGTATTTCGACACCACGCGTGCCGCCGAATGCAGCGGGAACACCATCTTGTGCCCGGGGACGATCTTCTTGCCGAACAGCGCGGTGCCGACCACGATCAGCACATAGAGGATGCCGCCGAGCGCCGCGAGGATGGCGCTGATGCCGTTCAGCCCCATCATCAGGAACGCGCCGGGCGAGTGCTGGAAGCCGATCACCGCATCGGTGAAGTTGATGTCCCAGTGCCGCCGCGCCACACCAAGCGTGCCCGCCCCCATCATGAACATCGAGATGCCGGCGGCGCCGATGCCGAACAGGTACGGCTGGATCCGCGCCAGCCCCGGCCAGATGATGTCGCGCTGGAAGATCAGCGGCAGCACCAGATAGGTGCCGGCCATGAAGGCGAGCGTGGTGCCGGCAACCACCGTGCCGTGGAAGTGGCCGGGAACGTAGATGGTGTTGTGCATCAGCACGTTGAGCTGCTCGGTGCCGAGCACCACGCCGGAGATGCCGCCGATGAAGCCGAACATCACCAGCGA
>JBDHSY010000360.1:0-3776 GCA_039808405.1 Xanthobacteraceae bacterium | reverse complement strand
CCCATTAAGGCGCCGCCGCTGGCTTACGTCTCGCCGTGGGACTTTGCCTTCGGCGCCGCCATCACCAGCGACTACCGTTTTCGCGGCATCGCGCAGTCGAACCGGCAACCTTCGGTCAGCGCCTATGTCGAGCCGCGCTACAACGTGACGCCGGACCTGCAACTGTATATCGGTGCCGGCGCCGCGAGCATCTCGTTCCCGAACCGCGCGGCCGCGGAGGTCGATGTCTATGGCGGCATTCGCCCGACCTTCGGTCCGCTCGCCTTCGACTTCGGCGTGTTCGGCTATCTCTATCCGGGCGGCCAGTGCTTCAACGCCGCGGCGCTGCCCGGCCAGCCGGGCTATTCGGCGCAGTGCCTTGCCAACGGCAACCTGCCGCTCAACGGCAACATCATCAAGAGCGACCTGTCGTTCTACGAATTCTACGGCAAGGTGACGTGGACGGTGAACGACGCGGTGGCGCTCGGCGCCAACGTCTACTACTCGCCCTCGTTCCTGAACTCCGGCGCCCGCGGCACCTACGCCTCCGGCACCGCGAAATTCACCGCGCCGGCGACGTGGTTCGGCGACAGCGGGGTCGGCGCCTACCTCTCGGGCGAATACGGCTACCAGTGGCTCGGCACGTCGGATGCGTTCTACGGCAACGTCAAGTTCAAGGACTACGGCACCTGGAACGTCGGCATCGGCTTCACCTACAAGGTGTTCACGCTCGACCTCCGCTATTCCGACACCAGCCTGTCGAGGGGCGATTGCAACGCCTTCACCGGCGATCACACCACCACCGACTTCGGCTATCCGACGGCGGCCAACAGCGTCGCGCCGTTCCCCGGCTCGCGCTGGTGCGGCGCCGCCGGCATCGCCAAGCTGTCCGTCGATCTGACCGCGATGCAGAACCTGAAATAGGCCCCGGCCGCAGTTAGTCGGAAAGCTGGGCGTTGAGCCCGAACATCGCGGTCGAGTTCTGCATCGGCGGCTGCGCGGCGTCGTTGACCATCAGGCGGAACACGTCGGGGCGGGCGTAGTGGCCGGCGACGTCGAAGTCGAACTTGCCGCGCGCGATCTCGCCCATGTCGATCTCGGCGGTCAGCACCGCGTCGCGGTCGAACACCCGCTCGGTCAACAGTTCGCCGAGCGGACTGACGATGCAGCTGCCGCCGCTCATCAGCACGCTATCGGGCGCGACGTCGCCGTCGATCGGATAGTCGGCCGGGTAGTCGCTGCGCCGCGTGAACTGGCAGGCGGACAGCACGAAGCAGCGGCCCTCGAGCGCGATGTGGCGGATCGTCGGCAGCCAGGTCTCGCGGCTGTCGGCGGTCGGCGCGCAGTAGAGCGAGACGCCCTTGGCGTACATCGCCATGCGCAGCATCGGCATGTAGTTCTCCCAGCAGATCACCGCGCCGACCTTGCCAAGCGGGGTGTCGAAGGCCGGCAGCGTCGAGCCGTCGCCATACCCCCAGATCAGCCGTTCGGAGGCGGTCGGCATCAGCTTGCGGTGCTTGCCGAGCAGGGTGCCGTCGGGGGCGAAGAACAGCACGGTGCAGTACAGCGTGCCGCCGTCGCGCTCGATCACGCCGATCACGAGATGGACGCCGTGGCTTGCCGCGATCTCGCCGAGGCGCTTGGTGTGGCTGCCCGGCACGTCGATGGCGCCGTCGTAGTAGACGCGGAAGGCGTCGCGCCCGGCCGCGGAGCGTTGGCCCACGCGCGCGCCGAAATCGAGGCCCTTGGGATAGCCGCCGACGAAGGCTTCGGGAAACACCACGAGTTTGGCGCCCTTGCCCGCGGCCTCCTTGGTGAAAACATCGACCTTGGCGACGGTCGCGTCGGGGTCGAAGGCGACGGAGGCCGTCTGCACGACGGCGGCGGTGAATTTGGTCATCGGTTGTCCTCGGGTGGCTGGCGGCGCGGCGGACCGTATCCAGCGTGCGCGCAAGCTCTTCGTCCTGGTCTGTCGCGTGTTGTCGTTCTGTTGCGTCGTGGCCGTGCCGCAACGGCCGTTGCAGCGCACGGCGTCACGCGCCCTGGAAGGCAGGCAGCATTCATCGCCGCCGGCCGCTTGTCAAACCAGCGGCCGCCTGCGGCAAGCCGCCGCAAGCCGCGCTGACGCTACTTCCACGCCTCGCGCTCGATGTCCCAGCGCTGCGCCTTGAAGGCGGCGGCCAGCGCTTCGAGGCTGCCGCCGTCATCGACCGGCGTGGCGTCTTCCTCGTCGGGATCGGGCGAGACGGCGAGGCGCAGCCGGGCCGGCGTCTGCTCGTCGCCGGTGACGGACGACAGTTGACCGAGCCACAGCAGCAGGTGACGGGCGCCGGTCGGCCGGTCGGGCGCGACGATCGCGGTGGCGCTCAGCGTCTCGGTCAGGCCGAGGCCGGGGATCGTGGTGTCCGGCCGCTTCAGGGTCACGGTCAGGCGGCCGAGCGCCTCGTCCCACGCGGTCGTCGCGCTTTGCGCCTTGAGCGCGCGCTTGAGCGTGTCGGCGACGGTCGCCGCGATCCGCGCGCGCTCGATGCGCTCGCCCGCGCGCCAGCCGTCCTCGGCAAAGCGGATGGTGCGCTCCAGGTCGAAGCGGCCGCTGATCCAGCCGCTCGCCACCACGCCCGGCGCGGCCTTGAAGCGGGCAAGGAACTCGGCGGCGCGCTCGGGATCGACGCTCATCGTCAGCATCTGCTCGCCGGCGCGCAATTCGTCGCAGGAGGTGACGAGGCTCGCGTAGTCGACCTCGACGTCCTGTCCCTTCAGCCCCGTGAGGAACGGCGTCACGGCGTCGAGCTTGACGCGCACCGCGATCGTCTCCGGCGACACCTCGGTGAAATCCTGCGGGCTGGCGGCGATCTCGCTGTCGGGGCTGCGCGTCTCCCTGAACTCGGCCTCGCTCATGTCGGCGTTATCGGTGGACTCGACCTGCGTCGTGGTCTGGCCGACGGTGACGTGGCCCGCGAAGTCGTAGCGGCCATCGACCGCCTTGCGGGCCAGCTTGACCGAAACCGGCAGCTTCTCGCCGATGGTCTGGCCGGTGCCCGTGAGCGTCTGGCCGTTGGCCGTCAGGTTGACGACGAAGCGCTCGTTGCGGTGCGAGCCGGGCGCCGCCGGATAGCAGACGTCGAGCACCGCCGCCGTGACGCTGCGCCCGCTGCGCACTTCTTTCAGGATGACGTCGGCGTTGCCGTCCATCAGGCCGTCGATCGAGGTGAAGTAGCGCGTCTCGGCGCCCTGCGCGGCGGCGAGCGCCGGCCACGCGATCAGAAAGCCAAGGGCGAGGATTTTGCGCATCGGGCTGTCTCCGGCAGGCTTAGCGAATCGGGGCGTGGCGGGCGCCGCCGGCAAGAGTCCTACCCAATCCGGGCAAAATGAGAAGCGCCCACGCACAGCGGGCAAAAAAGAAGGCCGCCCGTGGGGCGGCCTTCGATCGTCGGGCGAGGGGAAAGGGGATCAGAACCCCATGCCGCCCATGCCTCCCATGCCGCCGCCCGGCGGCATCGCCGGCGCCGCTTCCTTCGGAAGCTCGGCGACCATCGCCTCGGTGGTGATCAGCAGGCCGGACACGGAGGCCGCGTCCTGCAGCGCGGTGCGCACCACCTTGGCGGGATCGACGATGCCCTTGGCGACGAGGTCGACATAGTCCTCGTTCTGGGCGTCGAAGCCGAAGGTCTCGCTCTTGTTGTCGAGGATCTTCCCGACCACGATCGAGCCCTCGACGCCGGCGTTGTCGGCGATCTGCCGCACCGGCGCCTCGAGCGCCTTGAGCACGATGTTGATGCCGGCCTGCACGTCGGCAT
>JBDHSY010000359.1:0-3818 GCA_039808405.1 Xanthobacteraceae bacterium | reverse complement strand
GTGCCCCATTGCAGCAGATCGACATCGCCTTGCTTCAGCACAAAGCCATTATCGGCCAGCTTGATGGCGGGCGCGAGCAGTTCGCGCAGCGTGAATTTCCCGGAGCCGTATTTCTCCAGCGCCAGAGCAAGGCCCGCTACGGTGCCCGGCACGCCGAGGCCGAGCGCCTGATCGCGCGACTTCGCAGCGTCCGGCTTGCCGTCGGCGCCAAGGAACATCTCGCGCGTCGCCGCAGCCGGCGCGGTCTCGCGGTAATCCAGCGCGATGTCGCGTTTTGCTTTGGCGAGATGGATCACCATGAAGCCGCCGCCGCCGATATTGCCGGCGCGCGGATAGGTCACCGCCATGGCAAAGCCGGTGGCGACGGCGGCGTCCACCGCGTTGCCGCCGCGCCTGAGCACATCGGCGCCGATTTCGGCGGCCGTTCGCTCCTGCGCGACGACCAGGCCATGCTGCGCCACCACCGGGCGCAAGGCGGAGGTTGCCACCGGCGCGCCGCGGATGTCCTGCGCGTACGCGTACGGCGCCGAAACCGCAGCCGTCGCCAGCACGGCCGCCAGCCCGACCGCCGCGCGCCTCAGGCGTGGCCTTACGAGGCGGCCAATGCTGTGCGCCGGCAACAGCCTTGCCGATGGCCCGGCCGTGCGTTGGGGGAGGGAGACGATCATCCGCTGCACAGTTTCGGCAGCGCACCGGGCTGTCAACCGCGCCCGTGCGGAAGGGTCAGATCGATCGCGGGGCCGGCCGGGACGATGCCGGTCGGATTGATGGTGCGGTGGCTCTCGTAATAGTGACCCTTGATGTGCCGCATGTCGACGGTCTGCGAGACGCCGGGGACCTGATAGAGGTCGCGCAGGTAGCCGGACATGTTCGGATAGTCGGCGATCCGGCGCAGGTTGCATTTGAAGTGGCCGACATAGACCGGATCGAACCGCAGCAAGGTCGTGAACAGCCGCCAGTCCGCCTCGGTCTGGCGATCCCCCAGCAGATAGCGCTCCGTGCCGAGATGCTGCTCGATGACGTCCAGCGTTTCGAACACATCGGCGAAAGCGGCTTCGTAGGCGCTCTGCGTGGTGGCGAAACCGGCCCTGTAGACGCCGTTGTTCACCGCGTCGTAGATGCGGGCGTTCCAGGCATCGATCCCTGGGCGCAGCTCCGCCGGGTAGAAGTCGCCCGGCGCCGCGCCGCAGGCATCGAACGCCGAGTTGAACATCCGGATGATCTCGGACGACTCGTTGTTGACGATGCTGCCTGTCGCCTTGTCCCACAGCACCGGCACGGTGACCCGGCCGGTGTAGTCGGGTTGGGCGCGGGTGTAGACCTCGTACAGGAAGCGGGCGCGGTTAATCGGATCCGGCACCACGCCGGGGCCGTCCTCGAAGGTCCAGCCGTTCTCCAGCATCAGCCAGTGCACGACCGAAACGCCGATCAGGCCGTCGAGCCCTTTGAGCTTGCGAAAGATGAGCGTGCGATGCGCCCAGGGGCAGGCGAGCGAGACGTAAAGGTGATAGCGCCCGGCTTCGGCCTTGTACCCGCCCGTGCCGCTCGGGCCGGGCGAGCCATCGGGCGTGATCCAGTTCCGGAACGCAGACTCCTTGCGCACGAAGCGCCCGCCGGTGCTTTTGGTGTCGTACCACTGATCCCGCCAGACACCGTCGACAAGCAGTCCCATCGCTTCTCACCTCCTGCGGCCGTCCCGGCCCAAGCCTATTGTAAGACGATTGCGAGGCGATTGTCCCCGGACCGCGGCAAGGACAGCGTTTTGTCGATGGGGCCGGGGGCAGGGCGCGGACTTGCCCGGACAGGGGCCGCGAATACGGCGTCGTCGGCGCGATACGTCGGACCGGCGGCGCGGTACGGCGCGACCAGCGAAAGAGCCACCGTCTTTCCGCAGATGTGAACCGCGCACCTACTGGCTGATTTCCGGCTCGACGAGCTTTGCGAGCTTGCGCAAGGATTCCTGCCAGCCGAGATAGCATGCCTCGACGGGGATCACGTCCGGCACACCCTGCTGTTCGATGTTCACGTCCGTACCGACCGATACCGCCTTCAGGTTCACCGTGACCTTCATCTCGCCCGGCAGGTTGGCGTCGTCGAACGTGTCGGTGTAGACGAGGCGCTCACCCGGAACGAGTTCCAGATAGCTGCCGCCAAAGGAGTGGCTTTGGCCCGTGGTAAAATTCCGGAATGACATCCTGTGCCTGCCGCCGATTTTCGCATCCAGCTCGTGGACGGTGCAGGTGAACCCGCACGGTGGAAGCCAGCTTGCGATCGCATCCGGTTCGAGGAAGGCTCGATAGAGCTTCTCGGGCTTGGCAGCGATAACGCGATGCAGACGGATCGTGTTGGGCATGGGGTTTTTCCTCGCGGTTCGGGCTGATCGGGTTGCTCGGTCGGCTTCGCGGACGAGTGCGGAACGCTTGTCGTATGTATCCCTCATCTGGGGTATTCGAGCTGCATGGCAACCGCGTCGGCGGTAGGTTCTCCGTAGCGCGTCGCGATTGCATTCAGCGTTTGATCGAGCGCCTCGGCTGGCTTGCTGCCGGGGAAGGCCGAGGCGCGCCGGTCTTCCGGCCAAGTCGTGTCGGTCCGGTCGGGGATGATGCGAACGCCGTTCCGGCTCGTTACCGTATCTGGCGCAGCCGTGTAGATCGTCACCCTCGACCGGTAGGTCCGCGACCAGGCATCGGCCGCGAGAGCCAGCGACACCTCGTCGAGGCCCGGCGCGAGCCGGAGACCGAAATCTTCATGGTTCCAGAAGGCCAGGCTGTTGGCGAGCACCGTCATCGCGAATGGACGGGTGAACCTGAAGGCGGCGCTTGCATGCCGCGCACTCCATTCCTTGAGGCCGAGATCGCGCGCGACGGCTTCCGCCCTGGCCCGGCCCGCAATCGCCTCGATCAGGGTGAGCATCATCGGCATGGATGCAGTGATGCCGGTCGTCGTCACGACGCCCGCGTCCGCAACCATCCGCCGATCGGCGACATATGCGACCATCGGGCTGCGCTTCAGCATTTCGCTGAGGTAGTACCAGTGCGTGGTTGCCCGCTTGCCGTCGAGCAGGCCGGCCGCGCCGACGACTTTCGCACCGGCGCAGACGCCGATCACCGTGGCGCCCTTTTTCGCCTGGCTCCTGAGCCAGGCGAGGACCGCCGGATCGTCGTCGCGGCTCATGGCGGGTACGATCACATAGTCCGCGCCGTCGGGGTGCGTGGCGTCGAATTCGGCGACGGTCGCATCCGGCTCGACCTTGAGCGCGGGATAGAGCTGTACCGGCCCCCGACCAGTGGCCAGCATCACCACGTCGGCGACATTGGCCCGCCGCAGGATGCCGGTAGGCATCAGGTAGTCGGTGGTCTCCGTGGCGTCGTTGATGCCGACAACGGCAACCAGCGGGCGGGCGCGCTTCGGCTTCAGCGAGGCGAGCATCGCCTCCGCTTCCTCGCGCGGAACGGCCGGCGCCTCTGCCGCCGCCGTCGCTGGCGGCAGGCTGAACAGCCAGCCGCCAAAGCCGATCGCCGGAAGGATGACGAGGGCGGCAACGCTCCAGATGAGCCACGATTTCGACATGGAAGCGTCCTTCCGGTGCGCAGGACGAAACGAACGCAACCTTCCGCCGGCATGTCCGCCCGTTGCGGTGCGCCTATCCACCGGCCGGCAGTCTAGCGACCGGGACGATTGGCAGAAACGACAAAGATGCGATAATTTCTGCCAATGCACCGCGTCGCCTGCATCGTCTATCCGGGTTTCGAGCTGCTCGACGTTTCCGGCCCGGCTTCGGTCTTCAACGGCGCCAATCGCGTCCTGCGCCAGCGTGG
>JBDHSY010000358.1:0-3820 GCA_039808405.1 Xanthobacteraceae bacterium | reverse complement strand
TGCCCATGAAAATCAGGCGCAGCGGCATGGGATCGTCGTCATCCGCCCGGCCAGCCGGGCGTGGGGTCACTCGGCGGCGGCGCGCTTGGCCGCCTTGGCGAATTTCTTCATCACGCGGTCGCGCTTGAGCTTGGACAGGTAGTCGACGAACAACACGCCGTCGAGATGGTCGATCTCGTGCTGGATGCAGGTGGCGAAAAGGCCCTCGGCATCCTCCTCGTGCGGCTTGCCGTCGAGGTCGAGATAGCGCACGCGCACCCGCGCCGGGCGCTCGACCTCGCCGTAATATTCGGGGATCGACAGGCAGCCTTCCTCGTAGACCGACAGGTCGTCGGATCGCGCCACGATTTCCGGGTTGATGAACACGCGCGGATTGGGCGGGCTGTCCTCGTCCTCCTTGCGGGCGAGGTCCATGGTGACGATGCGCAGCGGCTCGGCGACCTGGATGCCGGCGAGCCCAATGCCGGGCGCCTCGTACATGGTCTCGAGCATGTCGTCGGCGAGCCGGCGGATCGCCGGCGTCACCGCCTCGATCGGCGCGGAGACCACCCGCAAGCGCTTGTCGGGCAGGATGATGATGTCGCGTAGGGCCATGGCCGCGATGTAATGCGCGCGGGGAACGCGGTCAATCGCGGCGCTGTTCTATTTTTGTTCCGAAACATCGAATCGTGCTAGAAACGCCCCGATGATCGCCGCCGATACCCTGTTTTCCGTGAACGGCTTCGCCGTCAGCGCCGGCATGGCGCTGGCCGCGTTCGGCGGGCTCGCGCTCGCACTGCTGGTCGTCATCGCCATCGTGCTGGCGCGCGGCGGCCGCCGCGACCGCGAGGCGACGATGGCGCAGGCGATCCGTGCCGACGAACTGGAGGAACGCGTCGCCCAGATGCTGCGGGCGCAGACCGAGACCGCCGGCCGCCTCGCCGCCATGGGCGAGGCGCTGGCCGGGCGGCAGGCCGAGATGGCGCGCGCCATGAGCGAGCGGCTCGATGCCGTCGGCCACCGCGTCGGCCAGTCGATGCAGGAGACCACCCGCCACACCGCCGAGAGCCTGCGCGCGCTGCACGAGCGGCTGGCGGTGATCGACAGCGCCCACAAGAACCTGAGCGAACTCACCTCGCAGGTGACGACGCTGCGCGACGTGCTGGCCAACAAGCAGGCCCGCGGCGCGTTCGGCCAGGCACGCATGGAGGCGATCGTCGCCGACGGGCTGCCCAAGGACGCTTACGCCTTCCAGCACACGCTCTCCAACAACAAGCGGCCCGACTGCGTGGTGTTTCTGCCCGACCAGCGGCCGCTTTGCATCGATGCGAAATTCCCGCTGGAGGCGATGACCGCGCTGCGCGAGGCCCGCAGCGAGGAGGAGGCCCGGCAGGCGTCACAGCGGCTGCGCCAGGACGTGGCGCGCCACATCACCGACATCGCCGAAAAATACCTGCTGCCCGGCGAGACGCAGGACACCGCCCTGATGTTCGTGCCCTCGGAATCGGTCTATGCGGACATCTACGATCGCTTTGACGACATCATCCAGAAAGCCTACCGCGCCCGCGTGGTGCTGGTGTCGCCCTCGCTCCTGATGCTGGCGATCCAGGTGATGCAGCAGATCATGAAGGACGCGCGCATGCGCGACGCCGCCGACTGCATCCGCACCGAGGTGACCGCAATGACCGGCGATCTGGCGCGACTGCGCGAGCGCGTGAACAAGCTGCAAACCCACTTCGGGCAGGTCAACGAGGACGTCCGCCAGATCCTGATTTCCGCCGACAAGATCGAAAAGCGCGCCGGCCGCATCAACGACCTCGACTTCGGCGACGTGTCCAGCCCCGGCGGCGCCGCCGACAGCGACCTGTTCCCGCACGAAACGGTGCGCCGGTTGCAGGCGGGAGAGTAACGGCCGTACGCCGGCGCCTCGAATCTGCTACCACGCACCCTCATGACCAGCGCCCCGGACCGTCTGCCCGCCGACGCCGACGCCGCCGATGCCGCGCCCGTTGCGGCCGCGGCGCCAGCGCGACGAGCGGCCTGGCGCGCGGCATGGCTGGTCTATCTCGAACCGCGCGTGCTGGTGGTGATGTTCCTCGGCTTCTCGTCGGGACTGCCGCTGGCGCTGTCCGGCTCGACGCTGTTGGTGTGGGTCAGCGAGAACGGCGTCAGCCTCGGCACCATCGGGCTGTTCACCCTGGTCGGCACGCCCTACACGCTCAAGTTCCTGTGGGCGCCGCTGGTCGACGGTCTCGACCTGCCGCTTCTCACCCGCTGGCTCGGGCGCCGGCGCGGCTGGCTGGTGTTTACGCAGCTCCTGCTGATGGCGGCGATCCTCGCACTCGGGCTGACCGATCCGGCACGCTCGCCGTTTTTCGTCGCGCTCGGCGCGCTGCTGGTGGCCACCGCGTCCGCGACGCAGGACATCGTGGTCGATGCCTTCCGCGTCGAGAGCCTGCCGGAGAGCGAACAGGCCGCCGGCATGGCCTCCTATGTCGCCGCCTACCGCATCGGCATGGTGGCCTCGACCGCCGGCGCGCTGTTTCTCGTCACCGGGTTCGAGTATGCCGGCTTCGCCCGGCTCCAGGCATGGACCGCGAGTTTCGCGGTAATGGCGGCGCTGGTGCTGGTCGGCATCGTCACCGTGCTGCTGGCGCGCGAGCCAAAACCCTCGGCTGAAGCGGAAGCGGCGGCCGGGCACGACACCTCGGTGCGGCGCGTGGCGCAGGCCGCGCTCGGCGCCTTCACCGAATTCCTGACCCGGCGCGACGCCATGGCCGTGCTCGCCTTCGTCATGCTGTTCAAGTTCACCGATGCCTTTGCCGGCGCCATGACGGTGCCGTTCATCATCGACGTCGGCTTCACCCGCAACGACTACGCCATCATCGTCAAGGGCATCGGCCTCGCCGCGACGCTGATCGGCGGCTTCGCCGGCGGCTTTCTGGCCCGGGCCTGCCCGCTCATTGCCTGCCTGTGGATCGGCGGGCTGTTGCAGGCGGTATCCAACCTCACCTTCTCATGGCTCGCGCTGATCGGGCCGCAGCAATGGGCGCTCACCGTCGCCGTCACCGTCGAGCAGTTCACCGGCGCCATCGGCACGGTGATCTTCGTCGCCTACCTGTCGGCCCTGTGCAGCAACCCGCTGCACACCGCGACGCAGTACGCGCTGTTGACCGCGCTCGCCTCGGTCGGGCGCATCTATCTGTCGTCGGGCGCGGGCTATGTCGCGGCGGCGACCGGCTGGCCGATGTTTTTCGTGGTCAGCGTGCTGGTCGCGATCCCGAGCCTGATTTTGCTGGTGTGGTTGCAGCGACGCGGCCATTTTTGCGACCTCGCCGCGGCAAAACCATAACCGGCCACAAAGGATCAGAACCAGCGTTCGCCGACGACGACGGAATCGCCCGGATGCAGCGGCGTGTCGATCGGCACGTCGGCGCGCACGGAGCCGGCGGAATTGCTGCGGGTCAACTGCACCACGTCGTGGCGCGCGCGCGGCGTGAACCCGCCGGCGATGGCGACCGCGCTCTCCACCGTCATGTTCGGCACGTACGGATACTGCCCGGGGGCGGCGACCTCGCCGAGAATGAAGAACGGCCGGTAGGTGTCGACCTCGACCGCCACGGACGGATCGCGGATGAAGCCGTCGCGCAGCCGCGCGGTCACCAGCCGGGCGACGCCGGCCGGCGTCAGGCCGCGCACCGCGACCGCGCCGATCAGCGGCATGGTGATGGAGCCATTGGCGCCGACCGCGTAGGTGTTGGTCAGCCCCTCCTGCCCGTAGACCACGACGCGCAGCTTGTCGCCGCCATCGACGCGATAGTCCTTCGGCCCCACGGCGGCG
>JBDHSY010000357.1:0-3830 GCA_039808405.1 Xanthobacteraceae bacterium | reverse complement strand
GGAGAACGGCACGTTCTCGACGCACGAGCGGAACGCCTCCTGCACCGCCTCGAAGGTCTTGAAGTGGTCGAGGTGCTCGGGATCGACATTGGTGACGATGGCGACATCGGCCGGCAGCTTGAGAAAGGTGCCGTCGCTCTCGTCGGCCTCGACCACCATCCAGTCGCCGGCGCCGAGGCGGGCGTTGGTGCCGTAGGCATTGATGATGCCGCCGTTGATGACGGTGGGATCGAGATTGCCGGCATCGAGCAGGGTCGCGACCAGCGAGGTGGTGGTGGTCTTGCCGTGGGTGCCGGCAATCGCCACGCAGCTTTTCAGCCGCATCAGTTCGGCCAGCATCTCGGCCCGGCGCACGACCGGAATACGCTGGGCGCGCGCGGCGATCAGTTCCGGGTTGTCGCGCCTGATCGCGGTGGAGACCACCAGCACGTCGGCGCCCTCGATGTTCTCCGCCTTGTGGCCGACCACGACCTTGATGCCCTGCTCGCGCAGGCGCACCACATTGGCGCCCTCGGCTGCGTCGGAGCCCTGCACGACGTAACCGAGGTTGCGCAGCACCTCGGCGATCCCGCTCATGCCGATGCCGCCGATGCCGACGAAATGGATGGAGCCGATCTCTTGCGGCAGTCTCATGGGAAGCTCTCGGTGGGGGCGGACGACTCGATGGCCGCAACTTTCAGGACCAGATCGGCGAGTTGATCGGCGGCGTCAAGCCTGCCGACGCCGCGCGCGGCCGCAACCATCGCGGCAAGCCGCGGCGGCTCGGCCGCGAGCCCCTCGATCTCGGCGGCCAGACGCTCGGGCGTGAACTCGGCTTGCGGAATGCGGATGGCGCCGCCGGCGTCGGCCAAAACGCCGGCGTTGGCGAACTGGTCCTGATCGATCGAGCCCGGCAGCGGCACCAGGATCGACGGCCGCCCGACGGCGGCCAGTTCGGCCACGGTGCCGGCCCCGGAGCGCGACACCACCAGGTGCGTCGCGGCAAGGCGCGCCGGCAGGTCGGCGAAGAACGGCGCCAGCTCGGCGTTGATCTTGAGCCGGTCGTAGACGGCGCGGACGCGGCCCATGTCCTCCTCGCGCACCTGCTGCACCAGCACCAGCCGCTGCCATAATTCCGGCGCCAGCCGCTCGATCGCCGGCGGCACGATGTCGGCCATGACCCGCGCGCCCTGGCTGCCGCCGACCACCAGCAGCCGCAGCGGCGCCAGCGGCTGCGGGGTGGAGAACCTCACCGCGGCGGCGGCAAGGATCGCCGGCCGCATCGGCGTGCCGGTCACATTGGCCTTCGATTTGAGCGCCGCGTCGCGCTCCAGCACGCCGGGCAACGCGGTGGCGATGGCGCTGACGCGGCGCGCCAGAAAGCGATTGGCACGCCCCAGCACGGCGTTGGATTCGTGGATGACGGTCGGGATTTTCATCAGCCCGGCGGCGAACAACGGCGGCAGCGTCGGATAACCGCCGAAGCCGACCACCACCGCCGGCCTCAACCCGCGCAACAGCACCAGCGAACGCGCCACCCCGGTGCCGAGCATCGCCGCGGTGCGCGTCAGCGCCAGCGGATTGCGGCCGCGCACCGTCTCGCTCGGCACGACGTCGATCATCTCCTTCGAGAACAGCCCGGAATAGCGCAGCGCCCGCGCATCGGTGACGAGCCGCACGCGCAAGCCGCGCCTCATCAGCGTCGCGCCCAGCGCCTCGGCCGGGAACAGGTGACCGCCGGTGCCGCCGGCGGCGAGCCATATCAGGGGACTATCGCTCATCGTCCGTTCTGACCGATGCAGAGAGGCGGAATTCAGGCAAAGCCGCCGGCGGTGCGACCTTGGCCCAGCGACTCCAGTTCGGTCTTCGGCCGCTGCCGCGTCAAAGCGAGCAGCATGCCGACGCCGAACGCCAGCGACACCATCGACGAGCCGCCGTAGGAAATGAACGGCAGCGTCATGCCCTTGGCCGGGATCAGATGCAGGTTGACCGCCATGTTGATCGCCGCCTGCACGCCGAACAGGATCGCAAGCCCCGATGCTGCAAAACGCGCGAACAGGTCTTCGGTTGCATAGGCGCGGGCGAGCGCGCGGATGACGATGAAGGCGAACAGCGCCAGCAGCGCCAGGCAGACGACGATGCCGAACTCCTCGGCGGCGACGGCGAACACGAAATCGGTGTGGCTGTCGGGCAGGATGCGCTTGACGGTGCCCTCGCCCGGCCCCTGGCCGAACCAGCCGCCATGGGTAAAGGATTCCGTCGCCATGTCGACCTGGAAGGTGTCGCCGGAGGCGGGATCGAGGAAGCGGCGGATGCGGCCGGCGACATGCGGCACCGTCAGATAGGCGGTGAACAGGCCGAGCGCGCCGGCGCCGGCGAGGCCGAACACCCAGACGATGCGCATGCCGGCGATGAAGAACAGCGCGCCCCACACCATCAGCACCAGCATGGTCTGGCCGAAGTCGGGCGCCAGCACCAGCAGCACCACGAGGGTGAGCAGCAGCGTCAGCGCCAGCAGGTTGGCCGGCATCTCCGGCCGGCGCGCGGATTCGGCAAACAGCCACGCCACCAGCACGACGAAGGTCGGCTTGGCGATCTCCGAGGGCTGCACGCTGATGCCGAGGATGGTGATCCAGCGCCGCGAGCCCTTGACCTCCATGCCGAACATCAGGGTCATCACCAGAAGCACGAGGCTCGCCGCGAACACCACCAGCGCCAGCCGCCGGACCTGGCGCGGCGACAGGAACGAGACCGCCAGCATCACCACCAGCGCCGGCAGCAGGAACACCACGTGCTTGTTGAAGAAGTGGAACGGCTCGAGCCCGATGCGGGCGGCGACCGGCGGCGAGGCAGCCAGCGACAGGATGATGCCGCCGAGCATCAGGGCGACGATGGCGCCGAGCAGCGGCCGGTCCACGGTCCACCACCATTCGGAGAGCGGCGTGCGTTGTTCGCGGGAGATCATGACCGGCCCTGACAATGATAATGGGACCATTGGTCCCCCATCGTGGTTTCGGGACGGTTAACGCTTTCGCTCGATTTGTTTCTTTCGTCATGCGCGGGCTTGACCCGCGCATCCACGTCTTAACAGCAACCCGACAAAGCAAGACGTGGATGGCCGGAACAAGTCCGGCCATGACGACGGGAGTCTAAACCGGCGCGATTCCCGGCAGCGCCTCGACCAGTTCGCGAAAGCGCGTGCCGCGCACCTCGAAATTGCGGAACTGGTCGAACGAGGCGCAGGCCGGCGACAGAAGCACCACCGGCGCGGCCAACCCGGAGGCCGCAGCGTCACGCGCGGCGTCGACGACAGCCGCTTCAAGCGTGCCGCTGATAACGTGCGGCACCGTTTGTCCAAGCGTGCGGGAAAATTCCGCCGCCGCCTCGCCGATCAGATAGGCCTTGCGGATGCGCGGAAAATACTCGGCCAGCGAGGCGATGCCGCCGGACTTCGCCTTGCCGCCGGCGATCCAGAAGATGTCGTCGAGGGACGCCAGCGCGCGCCCCGTGGCGTCGGCATTGGTGCCCTTGGAATCGTTGATGAACAGCACGTTGGCCTGACGGCCGACCTGCTCCATGCGGTGGGCGAGGCCCGGGAACGAGCGCAAGCCCACTTGCACGGTCGCGGCCTCGACGCCGAGCGCCAGCGCCGCCGCCGTCGCGCAGGCGGCATTCTGCGCGTTGTGCAGGCCGCGCAGCGAGCCGATGCCGCCGATGCGGGCGATCTCGGCGCGGGTGCCGCCGCTGGCCCGCACGACGGCCTCGTGGTCGACGTAGATGCCGTCCGACAGCGGCCGCCGGACCGAGACGCGGACCACCGACCGCCCCGCCTGCTCGGCACGGTCGGCGAT
>JBDHSY010000356.1:0-3848 GCA_039808405.1 Xanthobacteraceae bacterium | reverse complement strand
ACCAGTCCTCGACCGTCATGTTGAAGGTCTTGCCCGGCGCCAGCGCCACGTTGGCAAGCCCGCTCGTGCGCATCTCGCGGATTGCGGCCAGCGCCTCGCGCAGCGAGTCGTCGGTGCGCATCAGGCCGACCTTCTTCCACATCAGGTCCTGAAGCTCGGTCCACATCCGCGTGGTGCCGGCAGCGACTTGCGGATCGGCCTCGGCGGCGCGGCGGTCGGTTGCGTCGAGCAGCGCGTCGATGGGCGCGGTCGCCGCATCGCTCCAGCCGTGCTCGCAGGTCTGCGCCTCGGCCGCCGCAAAACGCCCGGCCCGCTCGCCGAACACCAGCGCCTCCGGCAGCGCATTGCCGGACAGACGGTTGGCGCCGTTGGCGCCGCCGACGGCCTCGCCGCCGGCATAAAGGCCGGGCACGGTGCTCTGCATCTCGGTGTTCACGCGGATGCCGCCCATGTGATAGTGCGCGATCGGCGCCACTTCCACGCACTGCTTGGTCAGATCGATGCCGTTGCGGGCCAACAGATCGATGGTCGGCCCGAACGCCTCGCGCAGCTTGTCCTCGGGAACGTGCATGAAGCTGAGGTAAGCGCCGCCGGCGGGCGAGCCGCGCCCGGCCTCGTTCTCCTTGACGATGGCATAAGCGGTGACGTCGCGCGGCGCCCGATAGACGCCGCCGTCCTGCAAGCCGTAGCGCTCGAGAAACTCCTCCATGCGACCGTTGAGCAGGCGTCCGCCGAGCTTGTAGCGGAACGGGTCCCACATGATCGGGTCCATGCCGACCAGGCGCGGCGCCAGATGGCCGATGGGGAAGAACTGGGGAAACTCCATGTCGATCAACTCGGCGCCGGCGCGCAGCGCCATGGCGTAGGAGTCGCCGTTCATGTTGACGGAGGCGCTGTTGCGCTGGAACAGCCGGGTCAATCCGCCGGCCGCAAGCACCGTCGTCTTGGCCGCGATGGCAAGCCGCCGGCCGTCGTCGAGACTGACGCCGATCGCGCCGACCACGCGGCCCTCGTGCACCACGAGATCGCGGATCGCCAGATTGCTGACACGCTTGATGCCCTTGACGCGCGATACCTGCGTGCGCAGCGTCTGCGCCATCGCCGTCCCGGTCGCGAGAAAATCGACATAGACGCAGCGCGGCACGCTGTGTCCGGGCGCCTGCACGCCGTTGATCCGCCCCTCGGCGTCGCGCGCCCAGCCGACGTTCCACGAGTCGAGCTCGCGGATACGGTCCGGCGCCTCGCGGCACAGGACCGCCGCCAGCTCCTCGTTGCAGAGGCCACGGCCCGCTTTCACGGTATCGGCGAAATGCTTGTGCCAGTCGTCCTCGGTCTGATCGCCGAGAGCCGCGGCGACGGTCATCTGCGCCATGATCGTCGCGCCGCCGCGCCCGACCAGGCTTTTGTCCGCCAGCAGCACCGAAACGCCGGCCTTGGCGGCGGCCATTGCGGCGGAGATGCCTGCGGCACCCGCCCCGATCACCAGAACGTCAGTCTCAATATCCGGCATGTGTTGCCTCCCGATTGGAAACATCCTAAATAGGACCTACTGACATGTCAAAAGATTTGTTATGCAATGTCACAACAATTCTTGGGTGTTTTCGGGTCATACCCGGGGAGACCGTCGCGGACAGGGCCGGCTCAGCCCTGATACCGATTGCGGCGGCCGGCTGCGGAGGCTACGTCGCTGAAACCGCAGGAGACGGATCAGGTGCGATGATTAAGAAGCCGCCAGGCAAGGGTCTTAGCGCGATGGCCTTCGACCGGATCAAGCACGACATCGTGTGGTGTCGGCTGTCGCCGGGCGAAGAGGTCAGCGAGGCGCGGCTGACCGAACTCTACGGCTTCGGCAAGGCTCCGATCCGGCAGGCGCTGTCCCGCCTCACGCAGGAAGGCTACGTCATTCCGATTCCGCGCTCGGGCCACCTGATCGCGCCGGTCACGTTGCAGTCGGTCCGCGACCTGTTCGAGCTGCGCATGCTGCTCGAGCCGGTGGCGATGGAAAAGGCCTGCGGCAACGTCGATGCCGAGCGGCTGCGCAAGCTCGATGCCACATGCGCGCTCGGCTTCGTGCCCGGCGACATGGACAGCGAGGCCCGCTTCATGGCGGCCAACCGCGCCTTTCACATGGAGATCGCGCATTGCTCCAACAACCAGCGTCTCGCCGCCGCCCTCGGCCAGATCATGGACGAGATGACGCGGCTGCTCCACCTCGCCTTCGTGCTGCGCGAGCGCCCGACCGACCTGCTGCACGAGCATGACGGCCTGATCCACGCGCTCGTCAACAACGACAAACCGCGCGCCCGCGACATCACGGTGACCCATATCAACACCGTCCGCGCGCTCGTGCTCGACGGGATGATCAAGCACACCAACTTGAACAACACCAGTATCGCGCGCGCCTGATGGCGATGCCGGACGCCGCGCCTTAGATGCCGAGATAGGCGCGCCGGATCTCCGGGTTGTCGCGCACCTCAGCCGCCGTGCCCGACAAAATCATCCGGCCGGTCTGAAGCACATAGGCACGGTCGGCGATCTCGAGGCTTTCGACCAGACGCTGCTCGACCAGAAGAACGGTGACGCCGTCCTGCCGGATCGTCCTGATCGCGTCGAAAATCTCGTCGACCAGTTTTGGCATGATGCCCTGCGACGGCTCGTCGAGCATCAGCAGCCGTGGCCGGGTCATCAACGCGCGGCTGATGGCGAGCATCTGCTGCTCGCCGCCGGACAGCGTCACGGCCTTCTGCGGCAGGCGCTCTTTCAGGCGCGGAAAAAGCGTGAACACGCGCTCGAGCGGAGCGTCGCGATCGGGCCGCTTGCGGTGCAGATAGCTGCCGAGCCGCAGGTTGTCGGCCACGGTCAGTTCGGGAAACAGCCGCTTGTTCTCGGGCACGTAGGCAAGGCCGAGCCCGGTGATGGCGTAGCCGGGCATCGTCTCGATGCGCTGGCCGTCGAACGTGACCGTGCCCTTGGAGGCCTGTTCGAGACCGGCGATGGACTTGAGCAAGGTCGATTTGCCGGCGCCGTTGGCGCCCGCCACCACCACGATCTCGCCCTGCCCGACGACGATCGAGATGCCCGAAATCGCCACCAGCCCGCGATAGGCGGTTTCCAGATCGCGCACCTCGAGCAGCGGTGCGGCCCCGGACGCTGCGGCCGGCGCGCTGTCGTTCACGTCATGACGCTGCACGGTGTCGGTCCCCCAGATAGGCGGTAATCACGCTGTCGTTGCGAACCACGTCCTTCGGATGGCCCTCCGCCAGCACCTCGCCGTTGTGAAGCACCACCGCCCGGTCGACCAGCGGCATCACCACTTCCATGACATGCTCGACCATCACGATGGTGATGCCGGCCTCGCGGGCCTTGCGGACGATCTGAATGCCCTTTTGCGCCTCCGCCGGCGTCAGTCCGGTCATCACCTCGTCCAGCAGCAGCAGTTTCGGCTCGGTGGCGAGCGCCCGCGCCAGCTCCAGACGACGCTTTTCCGGAGGCGTCAGTTCGTTGGTCTGGACCTCGCCGGCGTCGGCGAGGCCGGCGAACTCCAGCACCTTCCACGCCGCCTCCCGCGCCGCCCTGGTGCCCGGGTAGCGCACGAAGGAGCCGACCATCACGTTCTCGACGACCGTCATCGAATCGAAGCTGCGCGGCACCTGGAAGGTACGTGCGATGCCGAGGCCGCAGCGGCGCGTCGCCGGCAGGCCGGTGATCTCCTGCCCCTCGAACAGGATCCGGCCGGAGGTCGGCGGGAACGCGCCCGCGATCAGATTGAACAGCGTCGACTTGCCGGCGCCGTTCGGCCCGATCAGCGCCAGAATCTCTCCCCGCCGCACCTCGATGCTGACGTTCTA
>JBDHSY010000355.1:0-3859 GCA_039808405.1 Xanthobacteraceae bacterium | reverse complement strand
GGCGGCCGCGCGCGGGGCCGGCATGCGACGGCTGCAACGGCGCGAGATCGCCCGCGACAGCGGCGGCCGGCGCCGACAGCCACGGCGGCAGATCGGGGCCGGACACGACACCTTCGGTCCCCGCCGGCACCGGCACCGCGTCGGCCGCGCCGGCCCGCGCATAGCGCCGCACCGGGCCGTCGTCCGTCTCAACCACCGTCTCAGTGAGGTCGCTGCGCGACAGCCCCTTGCGGATCAGGTCGTACCATGACGCCTCGCGCACGTCGTTGCGGTTGGCCGCAAGCGAGCCGCCGACGATCAGCCGGTCGGCGGCGCGGGTCATGGCGACGTAAAGCAGCCGCCGATACTCGTCCTCGGCGTCCTGCACGATCGCCGCGCGCGCCGCCGCGACCGCCGGCGGATCGTCGGCGCGGCGCGCGGCCCACACCACGCAAGGCATCTCATGCGACGCACCCGGCAGCCGGATCAACCCGCCACGCTGATGGTCGGCCGGCGACGTCGTGGTGTCGGCGAGGATCACCACCGGCGCCTCCAGCCCCTTGGCGCCATGCACGGTCATCACCCGCACCTCGTTGCGGCCGAGCTCCATGTCGCGCTTGACCTCGGTGTCGGCGGCGCGCAGCCACGCCAAAAACCCTTGCAGCGAGGCCGGCGCGCGGCGCTCGTAGCCGAGCGCCAGTTCGAGAAACTCGTCGAGCGCGTCGTTGGCTTCCGGGCCGAGCCGGCGCAGGATGCGCCCACGCCCGCCGTCGCTGCCGAGCAGCCAGGCGAAGAAGCCGAACGGCGTCTCGCGTGCCGCCACCTCGGCGCAAGCCTCAAGCCGCCGCGCGGCTTGCGCATAGCGCGGTGTCGTGCCGGCCTGTGCCTCGAGCGCATCGCGCAAGGTGCCGTTGCGGCCGGCGGCCAGGGCGATCAGATCGTCGTCGTCGAAACCGAACAGCGGGCTTTTCAGCGCCACCGCCAGGGCCAGATCGTCCTGCCGCAGCAACAGCGCATCGGCGAGGGCCATCAGGTCGATCACCGCGATGTGCTGGGTCAGCTTGAGCCGGTCGGCGCCGGCGACCGGAATGCCGGCGCGCTTCAGCGCCTGGATCACCGCATCGAACACCGGGCCGCGCCGGCGCACCAGCACCAGCACGTCGCCGAAGGCAAGCCGCCGCGGCCGGCCGGCCGGCCCTGTCGGCGTGCCGGCTTCGATCAACGCTGTGACGTTGCGCGCGATGCGCCGCGCCAGCTTGACCTCGGGCGAGGTCTCGGGCGTGGCGTCGAACGGCGCGCGCCAGCCCTCGATGTCGGGGCGGGCGTCCTTCTCCTCCGGCTCCCACAGTTCGACCACGCCGGGCGCGGCATCGGCCAGCGCCTGATGGATCGGCGCGGCGTTCTCCACCGCATGGATGCTGCGGTAGATCGCCTCGTCGGCAAACACACCATCGACCGATTGCAGGATCGCCGGGCCCGAGCGGAACGAGTAGGTGAAGGCGACCTGCTCGAAGCGCTGGCCGGCCTCGCGAAAACGTTTCATCAGCGCGCGGCGGCGGGCGTCGAACTCGCGCGGCGCCGCGCCCTGAAACGAAAAGATCGACTGCTTCTCGTCGCCGACGGCGAACACGGTGCGCTTGACGCCGTCGCGCGCGCCTTCGCCGCTGGTGAACTCGGCGATCAGCCGCTCGACGATGTCCCACTGCTGGGGACTGGTGTCCTGCGCCTCGTCGATCAGCACATGGTCGATGCCGCGATCGAGCTTGTAATGCACCCAGCCGGACGCCACGCGGTCGAGCATTTTCAGCGCCTTGTCGATCAGGTCGTCGTAGTCGATGAGGCCGCGCGCCAGCTTGTCGCGGCGATAGGCGTCGATCACTTCGCCGCTGATGGTCATCAGCGCGGCGGTGCGCTCCCGCAACCGCACGGCGCACCGGCGCTCGCGCAGGGCCAGCACGCGCGGCTGCTCGTCGGCAAGCGCCTGCGCCAGCGCCGGGTGACGCTCGGCCGTCGCCTTGGTAAGAAGCGACTTGCGCGCCACAAACACGCTTTTGTCCTCGCGGCCGAACAGGTCGAGATAGGCGTCGACCCGCGCGGCATCACTTTCGGCCAGCGCGGCGCGCAACCGCGCCGCCTGCTTCTGGTCGTTGGCGCTGCCGGTGTCGAACATGCGCGCCGCCGCGTCCCATTGGGCCAGCGGCAGATGCGGGCCTTCGATCATTTCCCTTTCGAGCGTCGCGACATCGAGGTCGGGCGCGATGCCGAGCGCGCGCGCCAGCCGCGCCAGCGCCGCCTCGAGCCCGTCGTCGCCGACCAGCCGCTCGCGGGCGAGACACGCCTCGCGCACCACGTCGCGAAAGGTGACGTCGGCGGCCTCGGCCATCGCCACCGCCAGCGCGCGCCCGGTGCGGCCGTGCGGGTCGGCGGCGGCCTTCAGCAACACGTCGAGGCTGGCGCGCTCCAGCATCTCGGCCTGGTCGCGGTCGTCGAGCACGGCGAAATGCGCCGGCACCTCGGCCTCGAACGGAAACTGCTGCAACAGGCGGGTGCACAGCGCGTGGATGGTCTGCACCTTGAGGCCGCCCGGCGTGTCGAGCGCCTCGGCGAACAGCGCCCGTGCCCGCCGCCGCAGGCGCGGCGACGGGGCGGCGCCGGCCTCGCGGATCGCCGCGTCGAGGCCGGCATCGTCGAGCGCGATCCAGCGCCCGAGCGTCGTGAACACCCGCTCGGCCATGTTGGCGGCGGCCGCCTTGGTGAAGGTGATGCACAAAATGCGCTCGGGCGCGACGCCGTTCAGCAACAGCCGCACCACGCGTTGCACCAGCACATGGGTCTTGCCGGAGCCGGCATTGGCCGAAACGAAGGCCGAGACCGCCGGATCGGACGCAAGCTGCTGGCGCGCGCGGGCATCGTCGGGGATGATGCGGCTCATGGCTCGTCCCCGCTCACCGCCGCCCATTCCCTGATGCGGGCGAGATCGTCGTAGTCGCCGTAGCGGCGCGCCCACATCGACAGGTTCAGCGACGTGTAGGGCTGGTGATCGTTGTCGAACGCCTTGACCAGCGCCTCGAGCTTGCCCCGCGCCTCGTCGGCCGCCTCGTCGGGCGATTGCGCCGGCTGGTCGCGGCCGCGCGAGAGCGTGAGAACGCTCGCCTCGCCGGCCGGGTCGTTGCCGGACAGGCGCACATAGACGAGCTCGCCGACCGAGGCGCCGGCGCCGATGCCGGCAAAGCCGCCGGCGCGCAAAATCGCCGCTTCCAGCGTCAGTTGCGGCGCCAGCCCGAGCACCACCTGCTTGGCGCTCGGCGGCCGCCCGGTCTTGTAGTCGAGCAGCGCATAGGAGCCGTCCGAGCGGCGCTCGATGCGGTCGGCGCGCGCGGTCAGGCGGAAGCCGCCGTTCTCAAGCGGCAGCGTCAGTTCGCCCGGGCTTTCCGCGAACAGCGAGGCGAGCCCGGCGCGGCGGGCGCGCTCGAAGCCGGCAAACCACTGCGCGATGCGCACGAAGCGCGGCCACCACAGCGCGCGCGCCTCCGGCTCGTGCATGATCGGCGCAAAGCTCGCTTCGCCGATCCGCATCAGTTCGCCGACCACGTCGTCGGGCAACGCATCCGCGAAGCGTTCGGTGAAGGTGGCGAGCGCGGCATGGATCGCCGAGCCGCGGTCGGCGACGGAGGCCGCCATGTCGACCGGCGAGAGCGGGATCAGCTTGAGGATGTGGCGGGCGAAGATGGTGTAGGGATCGCGCAGCCAGTCCTCGATCTGCGTCACCGACAGCCGCGTCGGCCGCAGCGCGCGCGGCGGTTTCGGCGCCGGCTGGTCGATCGGCCGCGGCCGGCTGCCGGGCGGCCAGTCGAGCGCCGCCGCATAGGCGAGGTAGCGC
>JBDHSY010000354.1:0-3864 GCA_039808405.1 Xanthobacteraceae bacterium | reverse complement strand
TCGGCGAGTTTTTCCAGCGGCTCGTCGGTGTTGAGATGGTCCTTGAGCCAGGAGAGGGTGAATTTCATGACGACAGTCCTCCCGCCAGCGTCGGGATGTCGAGCGGCCTGAAGCCGTAATGGGCGAGCCAGCGCGCGTCGCCCTCGAACAGCTGGCGCAGGTCGGGCATGCCGTATTTCAGCATGGCGATGCGGTCGATCCCCATGCCCCAGGCAAAGCCCTGATAGACGTCCGGGTCGATGTCGCAAGCCTTGAGCACGTTGGGATGCACCATGCCGCAGCCGAGAATCTCCAGCCAGTCCTCGCCCTCGCCGAAGCGGATTTCGTTTTTATCGCGGCGGCACTGGATATCGACCTCCAGCGACGGCTCGGTGAACGGGAAGAACGACGGGCGAAAGCGCATGTTGACGTGATCGACCTCGAAGAACGCCTTGCAGAACTCGGCGAGAATCCATTTCAGGTGGCCGAGATGCGAGCTCTTGTCGATCACCAGCCCCTCGACCTGATGGAACATCGGGGTGTGGGTCTGGTCGGAATCCTTGCGATAGGTGCGGCCGGGGCAGATCACGCGGATCGGCGGCTTTTGCGTCAGCATGGTGCGCACCTGCACCGGCGAGGTGTGAGTGCGCAAAAGCAGCCGCGAGCCGTCCTCCTTCGGGTTGAAGAAGAAGGTGTCGTGCATCTCGCGCGCCGGGTGGCCTTCCGGGAAGTTGAGGCGCGTGAAGTTGTAGTCGTCGGTCTCGATGTCCGGGCCTTCGGCAACCGAAAAACCCATGTCGGCGAAAATGGTGGTCAGTTCGTCCCAGACCTGGCTGAGCGGATGGATGCGGCCGGCGTCGGCGGGCGCCTCGCGCAGGGGCAGGGTGACGTCGAGCGTTTCGCGGGCGAGCCGGGCATCGAGGGCGGCGGCCGCCAGCAGGTCGCGGCGCTCGCCGAGCGCTGCCGTAACCGCGTCCTTGACCTCGTTGATGGCCGCGCCGCGGCTCTTGCGGTCCTCCGGCGGCAGCTTGCCGAGGGTGGCGAGCTCGGCCGACAGCGAGCCCTTCTTGCCGAGCGCGGCGACGCGCACCGCCTCGAGCGACGCCTCGTCGGCGGCGGCCGCGATGGCGGTCAGAATTTGCGATTGGAGAGAATCGAGATCGGACATGCGTAGCCACCACCTGCACAGTGTCATGCCCGGACTTGATCCGGGCATCCATCCTGTGAAGCGCGATGGATCGCCGGGTCAAGCCCGGCGATGACAGTATTTCCGATGTTGATGTAGTCAGGCCGCGCTCGGCAGCGCCGCCTTGGCCTTCTCGACGATGGCCTGGAACGCGGCCGGCTCGTGGATGGCGAGGTCCGACAGCACCTTGCGGTCGACGGTGATGCCGGACCGGGCGAGGCCGTCGATAAAGCGGCTGTAGGTCAGGCCGAACGGGCGCACCGCGGCGTTGAGGCGCTGGATCCACAGGGCGCGGAAGGTGCGCTTTTTACGCTTGCGGTCGCGGAAGGCGTACTGCTGCGCCTTGTCCACCGCGGCCTTGGCGGCGCGGATGGTGTTCTTGCGGCGGCCGCGGAAACCCTTGGCGGCCTTGTAGACTTTCTTGTGCCGGGCGTGGGAGGTCACACCGCGCTTGACGCGAGCCATGACGAAACTCCTCTGGAATACAATGGATTACGGGACGCCGCGCGGGTCGCGCGGCCGGGTTCATGTCGCTCAGGCGTTCGGCAAGAAGTACTTCTTGACGTTGTCGCCGTCGGTCTTGAACAGCACGCGGGTGCCGCGCAGCTGGCGGATCTGCTTGGTGGTCCGCTTGATCATGCCGTGACGCTTGCCGCGCTGGGCGTGCTTGACCTTCCCGGTGGCCGTGATCTTGAAGCGCTTTTTAGCGCCCGACTTGGTCTTCAGCTTGGGCATTTGGCTCTCCTGACAGGCCGCAAACCGCCGCGCAAGCGCGCCGGGCAGCCATAAAATGCTCGCTAGAGCGTTGAAAGTGCGCTGATTTTTGCGAAATTCGCAAGATCGCGCGGGCATCGCCACGGCAGCCCTTGATCAGCCGGGCGATGAAGGCTGGGCTTATGCCAGAGGATGGCGGCAAAGGCAACGGGGGGACGCGTGTCCCGGGGCGCGATGTGGCATTCCTCATGCCGCTTCGCAGAACCGGGACCGTTACACCGGCCGCCGCTTCAGCGCGGCGCCAGCACCATGACGACCTGACGGCCCTCGAAGCGGGCGTCCTGCTCCACCTTGGCGAGGTCGGCCACTTCCGACTTGACGCGGTCGAGCAGCTTTGTGCCGATCTCCTGGTGCGCCATCTCGCGGCCGCGGTAGCGCAGCGTGATCTTGACCTTGTCGCCTTCCTCGAAGAAGCGCTTCATCGACCGCATTTTGACGTCGTAGTCGTGATCGTCGATCATCGGCCGGAGCTTGATCTCCTTGATTTCGACGGTCTTTTGCTTCTTGCGCGCTTCGGCGGCCTTCTTCTGCGCCGAGAACTTGTATTTCCCGTAGTCCATGATCTTGCAGACGGGCGGGCTGCTGTTCGGCGCGATCTCGACGAGGTCGAGCCCGGCCTCGTTGGCCATCCGGATGGCTTCGATCGTCTCGACGACACCGACATTGGTGCCGGCGGCATCGATGAGCTGGACTTGCAGGCTGCGGATGGCGTCGTTCATGCGCGGCCCATCCTTCACGGTGGGCGGCGGAGCTCTGTTGGGACGGCGAATGGGAGGATCTCCAATATTGTTGACAAGCGCGGGCAGTGTGAAGCATTCGGTCGGCACGGGCAAGCGCAACGCTGCCCGCGATGGCGCTGGTCGCGCCTGCGCGGCGCGCGGGCAGGCGCATGCGCGCCCGGCGGATGCTCCGGCTCCGCCCACATAGAGCGGCCGGCTGCGCTCCGCAAGCGGTGCCGTGGTCTTTGCCGCGGGAGAACCGATGACCGCCCAGGATACCCCCGCCTTTCTCGATGTCGGCAGCGGCGCCGGGCGCCGCCGGATCGCGGTGCGCGCCCGTGCCGGGCGTGCGCCGGGGCTATTCTGGCTCGGCGGTTTCATGTCCGACATGGCCGGCACCAAGGCGGCCGCCCTCGACGGGTTCGCCGCCGAGCACGGCCGCGCCTGCGTGCGCTTCGATTATTCCGGCCACGGCGAATCCGGCGGCGCCTTCACCGACGGCACCATCGGGCGCTGGCTGGACGAAGCGCGCGCGGTGTTCGACGCCTATTGCGAGGGGCCGCAGGTGGTGGTCGGCTCGTCGATGGGCGGCTGGATCGCGCTGCTGCTGGCGCGCGCCCTGGCCGCGCGGGCGGACGGCCCGGCCTCGATCGCCGGCCTCGTCCTGATCGCGCCGGCGCCGGATTTTACCGAAGAGCTGATGTGGAAGGAACTGCCGCCCGACGCGCGCGCGGCGATCCTGCGCGACGGGGTGTGGAACCTGCCGTCTGACTACGGCGACCCCTATCCGATCACCCGCGCGCTGATCGAGGACGGCCGCAACCACCTCGTGCTCGGCGGCTCGCTCGCGGTCGGCTGCCCGGTGCGCATCCTGCAAGGCGTGCAGGACCCGGACGTGCCGTGGCGCCACGCCTTCCGCATCACCGAGCGGCTGCCGGCCGACGACGTGGTGCTGACGCTGGTGCAGGACGGCGACCACCGCCTGTCGCGGCCGCAGGACATCGCCCGCGTGCTGGCGGCGGTGGCGGAGTTTTAGGCGTCAACCTCTCTAGCTGCCGATCCCGATCGAGGCGAGGACGCCGAGAGCCTCGCCCTTGAGAAGCCTGCGCACCGCGTTCGAGGCCGCGACTTCGCCCTGGTTGGCGTAGGCCTCGTGGTTCTTCTCGATGTCGTCGAGATCGTAGAGGTAATTGACCATCAGCCCGG
>JBDHSY010000353.1:0-3871 GCA_039808405.1 Xanthobacteraceae bacterium | reverse complement strand
CTGCGCCATAGCCCGATTGCCGGCGTGATCCTGACCAATGGCGAGATCGACGCGATCGCCGGCCTATTGACGCTGCGCGAAGGCTCGCCGTTCGCCATCTACGCGCATGCCGACGTGCTGGCGACGCTGGACGCCAACGCCATTTTCAACGTGCTCGACCGCTCCCTAGTGCCTCGCGTCGCGATCGAGCCCGACGTCGCCGTCTCGCCCCGCCTGCCCGATGGCACGCAAGCGCCCATCGAGATCGTGCCGTTCGCGGTCTCCGGCAAGCCGGCGTGGTATCTCGGCGACACCGCACGGGACACAAGGCCGGGCGACACCCTGGGCCTCGAGATCAGGGATCGGGACAGCGGACGCGCGATGGTCGTCGTGGCCGCCTGCGCCGCCGTCACGCCCGAATTGAAAGCCCGGCTCGACGGCGCCGCGCTGGTGCTGTTCGACGGCACGCTGTGGTGCGACGACGAGCTGATTGCGTCCCATCTCGGCCGGAAAACCGGACAGCAGATGGGCCACATCGCCATGTCGGGCGATCACGGGGCCATCGCGGCCTTGGCCGGCCTTGCGATCGGACGCAAAATGTTCCTGCACATCAACAACTCCAACCCGGTGCTGCTGTCGGCCTCCGAGGAGCGGCGCATGGCGGAGGATGCCGGCTGGGAAATCGCCAGCGACGGCATGGAGCTGACGCTATGACGGCCATGACCGCCTTTTCGGTGTGCGGGGCGCCGATCTATTCCGCCGACGATCTGGAAGCGCGGCTGCGCGCCATCGGCGAAGCGCGCTACCACAACCTGCATCCGTTTCACCGCTTGCTGCACGGCGGCGAGTTGACCCGGGGCCAGGTGCAGGCGTGGGCGCTCAACCGCTACTATTATCAGAGCACGATCCCGATCAAGGATGCGGTGGTGCTGTCGCGCTTCCGCGAGCGGGCGATCCGCGTCGAATGGCGGCACCGCATCGAGGATCATGACGGCGACGCCGCGCATGAGGGCGGCATCGCGCGCTGGCTCAAGCTGACCGAGGGGCTCGGCCTCGATACCGCGTACGTCGAATCGACCGAGGGCATTTTGCCGGCGACGCGCTTTGCGGTCGACGCCTATGTCCATTTCGTGCGCGAGCGCAGCCCGCTCGAAGCCATCGCCTCGTCCCTGACCGAACTGTTCGCGCCACGCCTGCACGAGGAACGCATCGCCGGCATGCTGGCGCATTACGACTTCATCAGTCCCGCCATCATGACCTATTTCACCCGGCGGCTCGAACAGGCGCCGCGCGACGCGCTGTTCGCGCTCGACTACGTCAAGCGTCACGCCACCACGCCGGCCGAGCGCGCGGCGGTCTGCAACGCGCTCATCTTCAAGACCAACGTGCTGTGGGTGCAGCTCGATGCGTTGCACCACGCCTACGTCCACGGCCACATCCCGCCCGGGGCCTTCGTGCCCGACGACGCACGATGACCCCCGCCCGCCCCCGCCGCATCCGCGTCAATGGCGACACCCGGCCGCAACTGCCGCGCCACGCGCGGCTGCGCTTCGACGGCACGAGGCAAGCCTGGGTGCTGCTGGTGCCGGAGCGCGTGCTGGCGCCGGACGACATCGCGGTGGACATCCTGAAACTCTGCGACGGCGCACGGCGAGTTGATGACATCGTCGATACGCTCGCCGCCAAATATGCCGCGCCGCGTGCTACCATCGACGCCGACGTGGTCGCCCTGTTGCAGGATCTCGCCGACAAGGGTTTTGTCGTCGCGGCACGGGACACAGCCGAATGAGCCCCTCCCCCACCGACGCGCCTCCGGCGCTGGCCGATCCGACCGATGGCGTGGCCGTGCTGGAGCCGCGTGCCGGTACGGCCGCCTACGGCATCCCGCTCGCGGTGCTGGCCGAGCTGACGCATCGCTGCCCGCTGCAATGCCCCTACTGCTCGAACCCACTCGAGCTCGAGCGCGCCGGGGCCGAGTTGACCACGGCCGAATGGCAGCGGGTGATGTCGGAACTGGCCGAGCTCGGCGTGTTGCAGCTTCACCTGTCCGGCGGCGAGCCGACGGCGCGGCGCGATCTCGTCGAACTGGTGCGGCACGCGAACCGGGTCGGCCTTTATACCAACCTCATCACCTCGGCGGTGCTGCTCGACCGCAATGCGCTGGCCGCGCTCGCTGACGCCGGGCTGTGCCATATCCAGATCAGCTTTCAGGGCAGCGTGCCGGACGCCGCCGACCGGGTTGCCGGCCTGAACGGCGCGCACGCCAAAAAGATCGCCGCCGCGCGCCTTGCCCGCGACCTCGACCTGCCGCTCACCGTCAACGCGGTGATCCATCGCCAGAACATCGACCAGCTGCCCGACATCATCGACATGGCCGTCGATCTCGATGCCGACCGGCTCGAGGTCGCCAACGTGCAGTATTACGGCTGGGCGCTGAAGAACCGCGCGGCCCTGATGCCGACGCCGGCGCAGGTCGAGACCGCCGTCGCGATCGTCGAGGCCGCCCGCGAGCGGCTCGCCGGCACGCTGGTGATCGATCACGTCATTCCCGACTACTACGCGGTGCGGCCGAAGAAATGCATGGGCGGCTGGGGCCGGCAGTTCTTCAACATCTCGCCCTCGGGCAAGATCTTGCCGTGTCACGCCGCCGAAACGATCACCGGCCTGCACTTCGATTCGGTGCGCGGCAATCGCTCCATCGCCTGGATCTGGCAGCACTCCGAGGCGCTCAACCGCTTCCGCGGCACGGACTGGATGCCGGAGCCGTGCCAGAGCTGCGCCTACCGCGAGATCGACTATGGCGGCTGCCGCTGCCAGGCGTTCGCGCTGACGGGCGACGCGGCCAACACCGATCCCGCCTGCACGCTGTCGCCGCTGCACGAGCGGCTGTTCGCCACCGCCGAGCATGAGGCAACGGAAGGCACCGCGGACTTCGTCTACCGGAATTTTTCCGGCGGCACCGCCGCGGGCGGCGGCCGGCGCCGCTGAGCGGCCGCACCATGCCGCTGCAAAATCGCGTCACGCCGTTCGGCGAGATCGTAGCCATCGACCAGCGCGGCCTGTTCACCGGCAACCGCGGCATCGTTCACGACCCCGCCACGCGCACCCTGCTGCGGCGGCGCTGGACCACGCGGGCGTGGATCGCTTGCGTCTGCGAGTTCAAGGGCCGCCGCCGCAAGGTGATGGCGACGCGAAGCTGGACCGAATTGTTCTTCCTCGACGAGGCGACCGCGCTCGCCGCCGGCCATCGCCCCTGCTTCTACTGCCGCCGCGCCGATGCGCTCGCCTTCCGCGCGGCGTGGGTGGACGGCAACGGCGGCACACCGCCCAGCGCGCCCGAGATCGATGCCGTGCTGCACCGCGAACGCCTCGACGAGCGCGGCCGCAAACGGCTGCATCCTCTGCCGTCGGCCGTTGCGGCGCTGCCCGACGGCGCGATGATCGCGGGCGACGACGGTGCCTATCTGATCAGCGGCGGCCGGGCGCTGCGCTGGGGCGAGCACGGTTATGCGACACCGCGCGAGCCACCGGCATCCGCCCTGCTGCTGACGCCGCCGTCCACCCTGCGCGCGCTGGCGGCGGGCTACCGGGCGAAGCTACACGACAGCGCGTCCCGTCCCCTGCCGGCATGAAACCGGACGATTATTCGCATAAAGTCTAAGTTGCCGGACCGATACGCCTGTAGGCTCCGGCAAACTCGTTCAATAAGATCGCACCGTAAAAACTTGAAGGGAGGTCCATGTGAAACTGCAAACTCTTTCCGCGGCCGTCGCCGCCACCACGCTGGCGCTGAGCGTTCCGGCAGCCGCGCAGGGCGTCAAGATCGGCATCCTCAATGACCAGTCCGGCGTCTACGCCGACTACGGCGGCAAGACCTCGATCGAGGCCGCCA
>JBDHSY010000352.1:0-3883 GCA_039808405.1 Xanthobacteraceae bacterium | reverse complement strand
TCGTCGGCCAGAACAACCCGGCCGGCGTCGAGCCCAAGACCGAGAAGGACACGGTGCCGTTCACGCCCTACGCGACGATGAAGGACGCCTTCGGCATCTCCTGCTTCCTGATCTTCTTCGCCTGGTTCGTGTTCTACCTGCCGAACTTCCTCGGCGAGGCCGACAACTACATCCAGGCCAACCCCGGCGTGACCCCGCCGCACATCGTGCCGGAGTGGTACTATCTGCCGTTCTACGCCATCCTGCGCTCGATCCCGAGCAAGCTCGGCGGCGTGGTGGCGATGTTCAGCGCCATCCTGGTGCTGGCGTTCCTGCCGTGGCTCGACAGCGCCAAGGTGCGCTCCTCGCGCTACCGGCCGCTCGCCAAGCAGTTCTTCTGGATCTTCGTGGTGGTGTGCATCCTGCTCGGCTGGCTCGGTTCGAAGCCGGCGGAAGGCGGCTACATCCTCGCCGCACGCATCCTGACCTTCTGCTACTTCGCCTACTTCCTGCTGGTGCTGCCGATCCTCGGCCGGATCGAGAAGACGCGGGCCGTGCCGAACTCCATCGCCGACGACGTGCTGGCCAAGACCGGCAGCCGCAAGACGCCGATGGTGTCGACGGCCATCGCGCTGCTGGCGGCCGTATCGCTGCTGGCGATGGGCGCGCAGGAGACCAGGGCCGCCGAGGGCGCGACCCAGCCGCCGGGCGTCAAGTGGTCGTTCTCGGGGCCGTTCGGCACCTTCGACCGCGGCCAGTTGCAGCGCGGCTACAAGGTCTACAAGGAGGTCTGCGCCACCTGCCACTCGATGGAGCTTCTCCACTATCGCAACCTCGCCGAGCCGGGCGGCCCGGGCTTCTCGACGGCGCAGGCCCAGGCGGTTGCGGCCGAGGCGACCGTCAAGGACGGCCCGAACGACGAGGGCGAGATGTTCGACCGCCCGGGCCGGCTCGCCGACAGGTTCCCCTCGCCGTTCCCGAACGAGCAGGCGGCCCGCGCCGCCAATGGTGGCGCCCATCCGCCGGACCTGTCGCTGATCGCCAAGGCGCGCTCCTATTCGCGCGGCTTCCCGCAGGTGATCTTCGACTTCTTCACCCAGTACCAGGAGCAGGGCCCCGACTACGTCCACGCGGTGCTGGTCGGTTACCAGGACAACCCGCCAGCCGGCTTCGACCTGCCGGAAGGCTCCTACTACAACACCTACTTCCCCGGCCACGCCATCAAGATGCCGAAGCCGCTGTCCGACGATCAGGTGACCTACGACGACGGCTCGCCGCAGACCGTCGATCAGTATGCCCACGACGTCACCGCGTTCCTGATGTGGGCGGCGGAGCCGCACATGGAGGCGCGCAAGCGGCTCGGCTTCCAGGTCATGATCTTCCTGATCGTGCTGACCGGCCTGTTGTACTTCACCAAGCGCAAGATCTGGGCCGACGCCCACTGACCGGCACGCTTCTCCCGATCGAACCCCGGCGCCGACATCATCGGCGCCGGGGTTTTTCTTTGGCCGCGCGGCGCGAGCACGCACCCTTGCTCTTGCGCTCCGATGGTGCATGCTGTGGCGTCGGAAGACGGTGCCGCGCGGGCGCATCGCGCGATGCTGAGCGAATATGAGGAGAGCGCCATGGGGACCACGATCACTTTCAAGCGCCCGGACGGCAAGGATGCCACGGGCTACCTCGCCAACGCCGCGCAGGGCAATGCGCCGGGGGTGGTGGTGATCCAGGAATGGTGGGGGCTGTCCGAGCAGATCAAGGGACTGACCGACCGATTTGCGCTGGCCGGCTTCGACGCGCTGGCGCCGGATCTCTACGACGGCGTGGTGGTGCCCTATCACGACACGGAACTAGCCAACAAGGAAATGACCTCGCTCGACTTCATGGACGCCACGACGCAGACCGTGCGCGGTGCCGTGCAGTACCTCAAGCGCAACTCGGCCAAGGTCGGGCTGACCGGGTTCTGCATGGGCGGCGCGGTGACGATCATCGGCGCGGCGAAGGTGGCGGAGCTGAGCGCGGCGGTGGCGTTCTACGGCATTCCGCCCGAACAGGCCGCCAAACCCGCCGACGTCAAAATTCCCCTGCAGGGCCACTTCGCCAACAAGGACGACTGGTGCACGCCGGCCGTGGTCGATGCCTTCGAGAAGGACCTCAAGGCGGCCGGCAAGCCGGCCGAGTTTTTCCGCTACGATGCCGACCATGCCTTCGTCAACGAGCAGCGCGCCGCGGTCCATGACCGCGAGGCGGCGGAACTGGCATGGGGCCGCGCCACGGCGTTCTTCCACAAGCATCTCGGCTGAGGTCCTGCACCGCGCCGCCGGGCACCCGTTTCCCGGGCGCGGTGCGGCGTGCAACGCTGCGCCGCAGACCCGGGACCGTCGCGGAATGCCGGGGTCGGAACGGTCCCGGATCAGCAGCGCCGCATTTTATGGCGCGCAGCATCCGGGACACGCGCCGACGGCGGAGGAAGGGCAGGAGTAACGGCGCAGCGACAGCCTCGCCGGTCAGGCACAGTGGCTGCCGCAAGCCGCTTGACATCGCGCAGGCGGGGTGGTGTCTTGCCGGCCATGCGCACCGCGATCCACACCGTCTGCCTGTGGTGGCCCACCTCTTGAAGAGGTGGCCGGTGCGACGTCGTTTTTTCTTCCTTCGTCCAGGGCCGCCGCGCAGAGGCGGCCTTTGTTTGTGTCCTGTGTGGCGTCCTTCCTCCAAATCTCGACAAGTCTCGACAAGAGCAGGTCTCGTAAGAGGATGACATGAACAGGACCGTCTTTTCGCTGCCCGCCGACAGCACCTACACCACCGCCCGCGGCCTTGCGATCACCCGCACGGCAGCGCCGTTCAGCGGCGGCGCGGCCCTCGACGACCTCGTCGAGCTGCTCGACCGCCGCCGCGGCGTCATGCTGTCGTCGGGCACCGCCGTGCCCGGACGCTACGAGAGTTTCGACCTCGGCTTCGCCGATCCGCCGCTGCGGCTGGAATCGAAGGGGTTTGATTTTTTCATCGATGCGCTGAACGCGCGCGGTGAGGTGCTGGTCGCCTTCCTCGCCGACGTGCTCAACGAGCCGTGCATCGTCGTCAGCGACAAGACCGCCACCCGCCTGACCGGCCACATCGTCCGCGGCGACGCGCCGGTCGAGGAGGAGAACCGCACGCGCCGCGCCTCGATCATGTCGCTGGTGCGCGCCCTCGTCGCGGCGCTGGCCGCGCCCGACGATCCGCTGCTCGGCCTGTTCGGCGCCTTTGCCTACGACCTCGTATTCCAGATCGAGGACCTGACCGAGAAGCGCCCGCGCGAAGCCGACCAGCGCGACATCGTGCTCTATATCCCCGATCGCCTGCTGGCCTACGACCGCGCCACCGGCCGCGGCGTGACGCTGTCTTACGAGTTCGCCTGGCACGGCCGCTCGACGCAAGGACAGCCGCGCGAGACCGGCGAGAGCGTCTACAGCGTCACCCCCCGGCAGGGCTTTGCCGATCACGCGCCCGGCGAATACCAGGCCACGGTCGAGAGGGCGCGCGCGGCGTTCGCACGCGGCGACTTGTTCGAGGCGGTGCCGGGCCAACTGTTCGGCGAGCCTTGCGAGCGCTCGCCGGCGGAAGTGTTCCAGCGGCTGTGCCGCATCAATCCCTCGCCCTATGGCGCGCTGATCAATCTCGGCGACGGCGAGTTTCTCGTTGCCGCATCGCCCGAGATGTTCGTGCGCTCCGACGGGCGGCGTATCGAGACCTGCCCGATCTCCGGCACCATCGCGCGCGGCGTCGATTCCATCGCCGACGCCGAACAGATCCGCGAACTGCTCAACTCGAAGAAGGACGAGTACGAGCTCAACATGTGCACCGACGTCGATCGCAACGACAAGGCGCGCATCTGCATGCCCGGAACGATCAAGGTGCTGGCGCG
>JBDHSY010000351.1:0-3886 GCA_039808405.1 Xanthobacteraceae bacterium | reverse complement strand
GGCGATTGACGCAAAGCGTCAGGCGCTGGAGGTGATCCATCGCGCCGAGCGCCTGTCCCTGCATGCGGCGCACAAGGCCGAGCAGGATAAATTGTTCAACCGGATCGCGGGCAAGGTCTTCGCCCTGTTCGACCGCGTCCCGGCATTGCGGTCCGTCATCCTGCCGCTGCGCCGGAACCCGGCGATCAACGCGGCCGAGCGGCACCGGCTGGAGGATGAGGCGCTGGATCGCCGTCATGCGCGGGAAAACCGGGCCATCGACCGGCGGGCCGATGCGCTCGACCAGATCGACGCCCGCGAGCGGCGCGGCCTGATCCGGGATCTGGTCGGCGCGGCGCGGGCCGAGGATCTGATCCGCGAGGCCCAGGTCCGGCAGCGCGAACAGGAGGTCCATGATAGCGGCGACGAACTGACGCGCGACAGCCGCGAGGACCGGCGCGCCCGGATGGAAGCACTGCTATCCGAGGCGCGCCGGAAGGGGCAGAATCCGTCGCATGATCGCGGACGGGGCCGGTCGCGATAGATCAACAAGAAGGAGGAACGACCATGAGCAACGATACTCGGCGCTATGTCGCCGTGATCCTGAAAGAGCCGGACACGCATTATCTGGCGACGGTGCCGGACTTCGGTGCCTGTTTCTCGACCGGCAAAACCATCGAGGAAGCCAAGGCAGGCTTGTCGGATGCGCTGGCGCTTCACATCGACGGCATGAGGGCGGGTGGATTGCCGCTGCCATCATCACGCAGCCGGGCGGCGGTGTTGGCGGTAGTCGATGAGCCGGTCGTCGCCGACTACGTCATCGAGATTGAGCCGGAGATCGCCAACCCGGCCGGACCGGCGGCAAGATCAAAACTGAGTAAATAGCGGGGCTATGACGGCACTTGACCGAATTGGGTTGAAGCTGGCTCTCTGCGTAGAGAGGGAAGCGACGGGACCAGCCGGGGGCGGATGGCAAGCCTTCGGCACTGGCGGACTACATCGCCTCGGCCGGATTCAGACTCGCGCGCTTCAGTCGTTCAAATCCACGTAGTCCCAGCTTCGTGCAGCACCGTTGCAGATGTAGAGGCGATTGCTTGCGGTATCAATGCTCAGTCGCCCACGCTCCGTATCGATATCGCAGTCGGCGGTGGGTGGAGGCCCCGCATTATTGTCCTCTGCCTGGATATACTTTCCATCAGGGACATGAAGAGCTGACTGCGGATCATTTGTCCCAATTCCGAAGTTGCCTGCCGCACTCAAGCGCGCCAACTCCGAATCCGCCGTCGCCGTGGATGAACCGTTATTGGTTTGAAAAACAACGCCACCCTCGCCGGATAGATAAATGGCAGGGTAGGTGGGGTCGGACCTTGCCGCCCTAATCCGTATGCCGCTCACGTGGCCCGACTGCCACTCCGACCATCCGACGCTGGCGATCGCAGCATCTTCTCCGATCGTGAAGTATGTGGCTGAGCTGGCATAGATTCTGGCTCCGCCTTGCTGAATATGCAACGCCGTAACGGGATCATCCGTACCGATTCCGACCTTGCCGTCACCTGTAAAACGAAAGTTCTCTGCGCCCATCGCCTTAATGATCAAGTCCCTTCCCACCGCATCATCTACCGAAACATCAATCTCCATGTTCCCAATAGAGTTTGTGAGTTTATCGCTTCCCAGCGACAAGGGAGAATCGATGACAACTAGCCCTGTCCCTGGCGTTCCCCCACCCTGCAGGCGCAGGTAACCGTATAAAGATTGAATCTGACTATCGGAGCCTTGTCGATTGAATATAAATTGACTATTTCCTTTTGTTCCAAAAAGGAGCTGCCACGTAGTACCGTCACAGCGCAGAACGTGTAGCTCCCCGTTTGTCTCCGGGCCGCCAACTTGCCGGATATAGTCGGTTTCTTCAACGGCGCACGGATCGTCCATCTTGGTCTCCTGCGCCGACGCAGGCGTGGACAAGCACACCAACGATGCAATAAGAATATTGTAGAGGAAATGCAATTTCATTGGTGCATGTTATACTAAATTAATCTTTGACGATAGATAGTGAATTAGTTATTTTTCTTTCAATCATCGCCCATTTTCCAAAATAATGCGGCGCTGATGTATTCAAGGCCAAGATCAGGTAACGGTGGAAAATGGATAGGAACACTCAGAAAACTCGTTCAGCGTTTCGTAGATTGAAACTTGTGAGTGAGGCGTTTAGTGCCGTTGCGGGACGGGTTTTGCGAGTCAACCCTCCTGCACAGTCTGAAGATCATTTTCGCGATGAACAGCCGACTCCGCTCCAGGCAATAGAAATAACTCCATTCTATTAATCCTGAGCGCATCGACTTGGGTTCGCCACGGTTCTCTGCAACCGGCCAGGCGACAACTTCTCCGGGGCGAAAGCCCGTTGCGCCGAACGTGCCGCGAGCGCCTGATAGACCGAAATGGCTGATGCGCTCACCTACCAGCCGGGCGTCTTCGACCGGTCCTGCGGGCCGGATATGGGGACAACCCTGTGCAGCGCCAGTAGGATTCCGGCGCGCGCAGCAGTATTCCTGCTTCAGGCGAGTCGAGGGGATCAGAAATTGGCGCGCAGGCCGGGCAATACCCTTGAGAAATGGGAAGTCACTATCGTGAAGGCGATGCTGGGGCGCAAGTACGTACCACAAGACATTCAGGCATACTTCTCACGACCGACCCGCTCCATCAATCACGCCCGGATATCGGAGATACGGGATGGCGCAAAGCACAAGACCGTCAAGGCGGCGTCGGACGCCGAACTGGACGCCTTCCTGGACGCTTGGCCCAATATCGACCCGGCAACCGGCCTGCACCTTCAAGGGGATGAGCTGCTGGTCAAGGCGCGCGAGGCGATGATCGCTGCCGTGCACACGTTCAACAGCGGCGGCCTGTATTTTCGCGCGGAGCTGTTCATCGTCACCAGCGTCATCGCCTGGACCTACCTTCTCCATGCCTATTACAAGCGCGAGGGAATTGATTATCGCTACAAGAAGGGCGGAGCCGTCGAAAAGACGCCAAGCGGTGCGGATAAATACTGGGAGCTTGGACAGTGCCTCGCGCACGGTAAATGCCCACTTGATAAGGGCACCGTCAACAACCTTAAATTCCTGACCGAGATTCGGCACGAGATCGAGCACCGCTCGACTAACCGCATCGACGATGCCCTGAGTGCCAAGCTTCAAGCCTGCTGCATCAACTTCAATGACGCCATCAAGACGCTGTTCGGCAGGGAGTTCGCGCTGGAGAAGCGTTTGCCGATAGCCCTCCAGTTCGTAACCTTCGACGGGGCGCAGCGCGCCGGGCTTGTCGGGGCTGACCTTCCCGCGCACATCGCAACCGCCATGGACAACTTCCACAACGCCCTGTCGGACGAAGAACAGCAGGACCCAAAATTCCGCTACCGCGTCGCCTTCGTGCCGAAGGTGTCGGGCAAGGCGTCGAAAGCCGATCTGGCCGTGGAATTCATCAAGCCCGGCTCGCCCGAAGCGGAGGCCGTGGAACGCGTGCTGCTGAAGGAGGTCGAGCGGCCCAAATACCTGCCCACCGAGATCGTAGCGAAGGTCAAGGCCGCAGGATATCCCGCGTTCGCGATCTATGACCATACGCAGCTGGCCAAGCAACTGGATGCGCGCAAGCCCGCCAAGGGCTACGGCGTCATGGTAGCCAAGACCTGGTACTGGTACGAAAACTGGTTCGACAAGGTTATCGAGAAGCTGGCCGAAGGGTGGGCGCGACCGTAGCCGGAGCATCCCGTTCCGGCGGTCGCCAAATTATAAAGCGCCTACAATGACATAACGGTGCCCAGTTTCATCCTCTCCGGCGCGCCAGCCTGTTTATCAGCAAAGGCGCGATGGAAGCGCGGGCTGGAGGGGATCGGCGCTTTCAGCCGTCCAGC
>JBDHSY010000350.1:0-3899 GCA_039808405.1 Xanthobacteraceae bacterium | reverse complement strand
CATTGATGCGCCGCGCCTCGCGAACCACAAAGCGGGCGATGACGGTGCCGCCGAGGGCTGCGGCGGCGAACAGAACGAACGGCGGCATGGCGGGATCCTCAAGGCTCGCGCAAGTGTCGCAAGGCTCCGTGGTGCGATTGTGGCGAAAAAGCTACAGCCCGTAGCGCGCCCACAGCGCCCGCGCCTCCAACGCGGATAACGCCGCATCGGGCAAACCGTTCACCGCGTCGGCGCGCGAACGGCGGCCCAGCAGGGCGAGCAGCCCGCCCTGCGGCGCGACCACCGGCGTTACGACCTTGTCGCCGAAGCGGGCGAGCAGCACGCCGCGCAGGTCGCCGATGGCATCGGCCAGCCCCAGCGCCACCGCCCGCTCGCCGGCCCAGAACTCACCGCTGAACAATCCGTCCTCGCCGCCCTTGAGCCGGGTTCCACGGCGCTCCTTCACCAGCGCGATGAACACGGCGTGGATGTCGCGCTGGATCGCCTTGAGGCGGGCGACGTCCTCGGGGTTCTCCGGCAGGAACGGATCGAGCGTCACCTTGCGCTCGCCGGCGGTATAGACCCGCCGCTCGACGCCGATCCGGCGCATCAGGTCCGGAAAGCCGAAGGTGGCGCCGACCACCCCGATCGAGCCGAGAATCGAGGACGGATCGCAAAAGATCTCGTCGCCGGCACAGGCGATCATGTAGCCGCCGGAGGCGGCGGCGTCCTCGACGAACACCAGCACCGGCAGGTTCTTCTCGGTGGCCAACTGGCGGATGCGCAGAAAAATCTGGCGCGACTGCACCGCCGAGCCGCCCGGCGAGTTGATCACCACCGCCACCGCCTTTGCGCCACGCATCGCGAAGGCGCGCTCCAGCAGTTTCGCGACGGCCGCGAGCGTCAGCCCCGGCCGCAGCGGCGTGACCGCACCGATCGCCCCGCTGAGCCGCACCACCGGAACGACAGGGACGCCACCGCGCCAGCGAGCCGGCACCAGCCGGGCGAGAAACTCCATCATGTTCGTCCTTTCGCGATCACATTCACGCGATATGCCGCATGCTCCGTCCATCCGACCATAGCGATCAACACCTTGCGCCACAATTTGGTGCCGCCGTCATGACACCGGTGCGGGAACGTTGATGCAGGCACGCCATTGATTCGCGTCCGGACGCGGGGCCGGCGGCGAAGCGAAAGGTTGCGCAGATGAAGATTGCCTTGCTGGTCTGTTTGATTGGCGCCCTGTTGGCCGCAACCCGCGCGACTCCCACGTCGGGCAAGCCGCAAAAGCCGCTGCCGACACCGCTGCCATGAGCGGGCGCCACCGCATCTAGATGTCCGCCAGCGCCAGCACCTGCCGCCCGCGCAGCACGGCGTCGGCATGCGCACTCGGATGACCGTCCGCGTCGGCCAGCACGAGGCCGGGATGGAGAACGAACGGCGCGCGGCCGCCCTTGACGGCCGCCACCAGCACACGGATCGCGGGCTCGCCCGCGCGCGGATGCACCGGCAGCACGTGGACGCTGCCGAAACCGCGCGCCAGCGCCGCAAGAACCGCGGCGAGGCCGTCGGCGCGCCAGATCAGCGTCAGCCGCCCGCCCGGCCGCAGCAGGCGCCGCGCCGCGTGCGTCCACCCTTCCAGCGTGTCGGCCAGAGCCTCGTGCGCCAGCCGCCGCGCCGGATCGCGCGCCGCCCGGTGCCGCGCGGCCGGATTGAACGGAGGATTCATCAGCACGCCGTCGGCGCTGTCGGGCCCGAGCCCGAGCCGCGTCAATTGCTCCGCCCTTGCGGCGACGTCGGCCACGACCACGCGGGCGGCGAGGGCGTTGGCCGCCGCATTGGCCTCGGCGAGCCGCGCCAGCCCCGCATCGATCTCCACCAGCGTCAGATCGAGGCCGGCGACGCGCGCGGCGAGCGAAAGCCCCGCGGCGCCGATGCCGGCGCCGAACTCGACGACACGGTCGCCGGCGCGCGCCGGCGTTGCGGCGGCGAGCAAAATGGCATCATGGCCGGCCCGGTGGCCGGCGCGGGGCTGCTTCAGCGTAAGCCGCCCGTCGAGAAAGCCGTCGGTCGTGACCTCGCCGTCATGTGCGATCATCGGAGTCGAGCTCATGGGCGAGGCCAGCGTCGGCCAGCACGCGCCGCGCCGCGGCCCACTCCTCGTCCGGCACCATGATACGGCGCGGGATGATGCCGAGCGAGCCTTCGACGATGCTCATGTTCTGGTCGAGCACCATGTAAGGAATGCCGGCGCCGTCGAGCAGCGCCCCCACCGCCGAAATCGTGACCGGGTCGTTGGTGCGGAGCAAAGGACGCAAAGTTTTCTCCCGTTGTTGCAGCCGCACTTCGACATAAATCGGCTCCGGCGGCCCTTTGTCCGCCCTTGCCGCACGGCGCGGCAGTTTCTATGGTCGGGGCGCAGCCGGAACCCGGAGATTTGCGCGTGGCGGTGATTGTCCCCTTCGAGGCCCCCTCGACACCATCGATAGATCAACTCGTCGCGCTTGTCGCGCCCGACATGGAGCGCGTCAACGCCGCGATCCTGGCGCGCACCGGCTCCGAGGTGACGGTGATCCCGGAGGTCGCCAACCACCTGATCTCCTCGGGCGGCAAGCGGCTGCGGCCGATGCTGACGCTGGCGATGGCGGGGCTCACCGGCTACGACGGCGACGGCCACATCAAGCTCGCCGCGGCGGTCGAGTTCATGCACACCGCGACGCTCTTGCACGACGACGTGGTGGACGAGAGCGAACTCCGGCGCGGCAAACTGTCGGCCCGCATGCTGTGGGGCAACGAGGCCAGCGTGCTGGTCGGCGACTTCCTGCTCGGGCAGGCGTTCCGCATGATGGTCGAGGTCGGCTCGCTGCGCGCGCTCGACATCCTGTCGCAGGCCGCCGCCACCATCGCCGAGGGCGAGGTGATGCAGCTTGCCGCCGCCAAGAACACCGCCACTACCGAGGACGAATATCTCGCGGTGATCCGCGGCAAGACCGCCGAACTGTTCGCCGCGGCCTGCGAGGTCGGGCCGGTGCTGGCCGATCGCCCCAAGCCCGAGCAGACCGCCTGCCGCTCGGTCGGCATGAATCTCGGCATCGCCTTCCAGCTCGTCGACGACGTGCTCGACTACGGCGGCGTGGCCGCCAAGCTCGGCAAGAACGTCGGCGACGATTTCCGCGAGGGCAAGATCACGCTGCCGGTGGTGCTGGCGTTCCGGCGCGGCAATGCCGCCGAGCGTGCGTTCTGGACCAAAGCGCTGGAGCGCGGCGAGATCGGCGACGACGACCTCGACCACGCCATCGGGCTGATGGCCAAGCACCGCGCGCTGGAAGACACCATGGCGCGCGCCCATCACTACGGCGCCATGGCGGTCGATGCGCTGGCGCTGTTTCCGGCCTCGCCGATGAAGCTGGCGCTGGAGCAAGTGGTGGCGTTCTGCCTCGCGCGCTCGCACTGAGGCGAAGGTTCTCTCCCTGCGTTCCTTCCTGCGTCATGGCCGGGTTTATCCCGGCCATCCACGTCTTGCTGCGCTGAGCCGCCCTCGAGACGTGGATGCCCGCGCCAAGCGCGGGCATGACGAATGACGTCTCAAACCCGCTCCGCGTCTCAGTTCAGCGCGCCGGCATGCACCCACCACTGCGGCCGGGCGTGCCGCAGCCCGGCGGCGGCGGCCGCCGCCGCGGCATCGTCGTCGAACAGCGCAAAGCAGGTCGCTCCCGACCCCGACATGCGGGCGAGCCGCACGCCGTCGGCCGCACGCAGCGCTTGCAGCACCTCGCCGACCACCGGCGCGACCTTCAGCGCCGGCGCTTCGAGATCGTTGCCGTGCCGCCCGAGCGCGGCAATCCAGGCGGCGCAGCCCGCACCTTCTTTCGGCCAGGCCGGCGCGGCGACGATGTCGGCGGCCCCGACCAGCAATCCGG
>JBDHSY010000349.1:0-3905 GCA_039808405.1 Xanthobacteraceae bacterium | reverse complement strand
GGCGCATCGCCACCCTCTCGGTCAAGGCGCCGACCGAAGCGCCGCCCGTCGACATGGCCGGCGCGCTGGCGCAAGGCACGAGCTTCTGGCCGCTCACGGTGGCGCGCGAACTCGACGACGCCATCCTGCACCTGCGCCTCAACGAGACCGGCATCGCCATGCTGGTGTTTCGCACCCATGACGACAGCGAGGGCGACGCCGCGCATATCGCCGCCTGCGATGCGCTGCTGGAGGCGAACAAGGATCACTGGTTCGCCAACGAAATCCGTCATTACTGGAAGCGCGTGCTGAAGCGCATCGACGTCACCTCGCGCACGCTGGTGACGCTGGTCGAGCCCGGCTCGTGCTTCGTCGGCACGCTGGCCGAGCTGATCTTCGCCGCCGACCGCTCCTACATGCTGATCGGAAGCCGCGATGGCGACAACCGCGCGCCGCCGACCATCGTGCTGACACAGGCGAATTTCGGCCCCTATCCGATGAGCCACGGCCTGACCCGGCTCGAGTCGCGCTTTCAGGCCGACCCGTCGCAGGTGGACATCGTGCGGGAGAAAATCGGCGCGGCGCTCGACGGCGGCGAGGCCGAGGACCTGGGCCTCGTCACCTTCGCGCTCGACGACATCGACTGGGACGACGAGGTGCGCGTGTTTCTCGAGGAGCGCGCCAGTTTTTCGCCGGACGCGCTGACCGGCATGGAAGCCAACCTGCGCTTCGTCGGGCCGGAGACCATGGAATCGAAAATCTTCGCGCGCCTCACCGCGTGGCAGAACTGGATTTTCCAGCGCCCCAACGCGGTCGGCGACAACGGCGCGCTCAGCCGCTACGGCAGCGGCGAGCGGCCCGAGTTCGACATGACGCGGGTTTGATCATCGCCGGTCATGGCCGGGCTCGTCCCGGCCATCCACGTCTTTCTCGCTGTCATGAAGGAAGACGTGGATGCCCGGCACCGCAGGCAAGTTTACGCAGTCTGCGACTGCTTTGGCCGGGCATGACGGAAAATGCCTTCAGGGAGCACGCCATGAACATCATGAACGTCGATTACACCACGAAAATTCCCAACAACGTCGATCTCGCCGCCGACCGTCAGGTGCTCAAGGCGCTGGAGGGCTGGCACCCCGGCTATCTCGACTGGTGGAACGACATGGGGCCGGACGGCTTTCAGGAATCGCTGGTGTACCTGCGCACCGCGGTCAGCGTCGATCCCAAGGGCTGGGCCAAGTTCGATTACGTGAAGATGCCAGAATACCGCTGGGGCATTCTGCTGGCGCCGGCCGACACCGAGCGTCAGGTCAATTTCGGCCAGCACAAGGGCGACAAGGCGTGGCAGGAGGTGCCGGGCGAATACCGCGCCATGCTGCGCCGCCTCGTCGTCATCCAGGGCGACACCGAGCCGGCGTCCGTCGAACAGCAGCGCCACCTCGGCCTGACCGCGCCCTCGCTCTACGACATGCGCAACCTGTTTCAGGTCAACGTCGAGGAAGGCCGCCACCTGTGGGCGATGGTCTACCTCCTGCAAAAATACTTCGGCCGCGACGGCCGCGAGGAGGCCGACGAATTGCTGCGCCGCCGCTCCGGCGACGAGGATTCGCCGCGTATGCTGGGCGCCTTCAACGAGGCGACGCCGGACTGGCTGTCGTTCTTCATGTTCACTTTCTTCACCGACCGCGACGGCAAGATGCAGCTGGAGAGCCTGGCGCAGTCCGGCTTCGATCCGCTGTCGCGCACCTGCCGCTTCATGCTGACGGAGGAAGCGCACCACATGTTCGTCGGCGAGACCGGGGTGGGGCGCGTGCTGCAACGGACCTGCGAGGCGATGAAGGCGGCCGGCATCGACGATCCGACCGCGATCGACAAGGTGCGCGCGCTCGGCGTCATCGACCTGCCGACCATGCAGAAGAAGATGAACCTGCACTATTCGCTGTCGCTCGACCTGTTCGGCTCCGAAGTCTCGACCAACGCCGCCAACTTCTACAACGCCGGTCTGAAGGGCCGCTTCCAGGAAACGAAAATCGACGACGACCATCGCCTGACCTCCGACACCTATCCGGTGCTCAAGCTGGTCGATGGCGAGATCAGGCTGGTGGACGAACCGGCCTTGACCGCGCTCAACATGCGGCTGCGCGACGACTACACCAACGACTGCGCCAAGGGTGTCGAGCGCTGGAACAAGATCATCGAGAAGGCCGGCGTCAACTTCCGGCTGGAGTTGCCGCACACCGCGTTTCACCGCCAGATCGGCGAGTTCGCCAACGTGCAGGCGACGCCGAAGGGCATGCTCTTGAGCGAGGCCGAGTGGCAGAGGGTGCGCGACGACTATCTGCCCTCGACCGCCGACGGCGACTTCATCGCGTCGCTGATGCAGCCGGTGATGGAGCCGGGCAGGTTCGCGGGCTGGATCGCGCCGCCGAAGGTCGGCATCGACAACAAGCCGGGCGATTTCGAGTATGTGCAGATCGCGGCGTAAGGCCTGGGCGTGCCCCGGGCGCGTCGCGGCACGCAGTGACGCGATGCAGAACCGGGGCCGTTACAGATAAAGGTCTATCTGGCGGTCCCGGATCAGCGGCGCACCGCTACGCGCTGCACCGCGTCCGGGACACGAGACAAAGCCATGAATGCTCCTCTCAAAAAGCAGCACCTGATCGATCCGGAGATCTGCATCCGCTGCAACACCTGCGAGGAAACCTGCCCGATCGACGCCATCACCCACGACGACAACAACTACGTGGTCAACGTCGATATCTGCAACTACTGCATGGATTGCATCTCGCCGTGCCCGACCGGCGCCATCGACAACTGGCGCGTGGTCGAGGCGCCGTACTCGCTGGACGACCAGTTCTCGTGGGGCGAGCTGCCGGCGCAGCAGGAATTCGAGGACACCGCCGCGCCGGTGACGGTCGAGGCGCTGGAGGACGATATCGGCGCGCTGCTCGAGGAGGCGCGCAAGGGGCTGGGCGGCAAGGCGGTGGCGCCGCACTCGGCGAGCAAGCCCAGCGTCAACCTGCACAATCGCGGCAAGCCGGCGCTCGCCACCGTCACCGGCAATTTCCGCCTGACCGCCGCCGATGCCGACAGCGACGTGCGCCATCTCATCCTCGATTTCGGCGACCATCCGTTCCCGGTGCTGGAAGGCCAGAGCATCGGCATCGTCGCGCCGGGCGTGGACGAGAATGGCGCCCCGCACCGCGTGCGGCTCTACTCCATCGCCAGCTCCCGCGACGGCGAGCGCCCCAACACCAACAACCTGGCGCTGACGGTGAAGCGCGAGCCGCACGGGGTGTGCTCGAACTACCTGTGCGACCTGCCGCGCGGCGCCAGGGTCGAGGTCACCGGGCCGTTCGGCGCCACCTTCCTGTTGCCGAACGATCCCGCCGCCAACATCGTGATGATCTGCACCGGCACCGGCTCGGCGCCGATGCGCGCCTTCACCGAGCGCCGCCGCCGCGCCATGCCGGACGCGGCCGGGCGCATGCTGTTGTTCTTCGGCGCAAGGCGGCCGCAGGAACTGCCGTATTTCGGCCCGTTGCAGAAGGTGCCGGACAAGCTGCTCGGCAAGTATCTGTGCTACTCGCGCGTGCCGGGCGAGCCGCGCACCTATGTGCAGGATCGCATCCGCACCGAGGCGGCACAGATCGCGGCGCTGCTCGACGACGCGCGGACCTATGTCTACATCTGCGGGCTGAAAGGCATGGAAACCGGCGTCGACGAAGCGTTCGCCGATGCCTGCCGCCACGCCGGCATGGACTGGGCGGCGCTCAAGACCGCGATGCGCGAAGGCGGCCGCTACCACGTCGAGACGTATTGAGCGGCATTCTTCAGAAATCGAGGTCGGTGTAGGTGCGCGACGCCGGCACGCCGGCCAGCCACTCGCTCAGCAGCGGCCGGAACGAGGGCCGCGACTTGATCCGCGC
>JBDHSY010000348.1:0-3910 GCA_039808405.1 Xanthobacteraceae bacterium | reverse complement strand
CGCCGCCGGCATCGAGCACGACGTGATCGTAGACGCGCAGCAGCGCATCGAGCGCCAGCGTCAGCCGCGGCGAGGCCAGCGCCGCACGGTCGGTGCGCGCGCCGCTGCCGGCATTGACCAGATGCAGCCGCGAGGCGCGGTCGCGGGTGACGATGTCGCCGAACGAGGCCTCGCCCCGCATCAGGTCGGCAAGCCCCGGCGCCGCCGGCTCCTGCGACGCCTCCGCCAGCTCCGCTGCGCCCGACAGATCGACCAGCACGGTCTTGGCGTCGTGCGCCAGCAGGCGCGCCAGCGCCAGCGCCGCACCGGTCACGGCCGCGACGTCGCCGCCGCCGAGCATCGTCACCTTGCGGCCGCCCTCGCCCGCGCCGCGCAATTCCGCCGCGACCTGTTCGAGTTCGCTTGAGGATGGCTCAGCCGGCGCCGCCTGCCGGGCAGGCTGTGCCGCCGCAGCAACCATCGCCGCCTGCGGCCGCGGCAGCACCGGCTCGGACCGCTCGCCTTCCGGCACGCTTGCGCGGCCAGGTGCGGTCAGCCGCAACAGTTCGGACGTGACGACGATGCCGGCGGTCAGCATCAGCATGGCCAGCGTCGAGATCAGCACCACCGGCAGCTTCTTCGGCGAGGCCGGCGTGTTGGTGACGACCGCACGCGAAATGATCCGGCTCTCCACTGGCGCCGCTTCCATGTTCTCGCGCGTCGTCGCCTCGCGGTATTTTGCGAGGTAGGATTCCAGAAGCTCGCGCTCGGCGCGCGCCTCGCGCTCCAGCGCGCGCAGCCGCACGTCCTCGGTGTTGGTCGAGGCGGCCTGCCGCTTGAACTGGTCGAGGTTGGCGGTCAGGGCATCGACGCGGGCGCCGGCGATGCGCGCATCGTTCTCCAGCGAGCGCGAGATTTTCAGCGCCTCGTCGCGCAGCAGCCGGTCGAGGTCGGCGAGCTGCGCCCGCAGTTCCTTGATGCGCGGGTGGTTGTTGAGCAGCGTGGTCGATTGCTCGGCGAGCTGCGCGCGCAGCGTGACGCGCTGCTCCGACAGGCGGCGGATCAGTTCGGAATTGAGGATCTCGGAAGATTCGATCGGCTGGCCGCGCTGCACCATCTCGCGGATCAGCCGCGCCTTGGTCTCGGCATCGGACTTTTGCGCGCGCGCGGCGTTGAGCTGCGTGGTCAGTTCGCTCAACTGCTGGTTCGACAGCGAGGTGTTGTTGGTGCCGACGAACAGGCTCGATTGCGACCGAAAGTCCTCGGCGCGGCGCTCCGCCGCCGCCACCTTGTCGCGCAGCTTGTCGATCTCGCCGGCAAGCCACTGGCTCGCCGCCTTGGCCTGATCCTGCCGCGCCGCCTGCTGCAACACCAGGTAGCCCTCGACGACGGAATTGGCGACGCGCGCGGCCAGCTCCGGATCGCTGGAGATGAACTCGACGACCATGACGCGCGACTTGTCCACCGCATAGGCGGTGAGCCGCGCAAAATACGATTCCATGACGCGCTCGTCCGGCGTCATCTTGAGCGGATCGCGCACGACACCGATCAGCGCCAGCAGGCTCTTGAGCGGCGACACGCCCTTGAGCACGGGATCGAATTCGGGGAGCGTCGCCAGCTTGTTCTTGGCGATCACCTCGCGCGCCAGCTCGCGCGACAACAGAAGCTGCACCTGGCTCGGCACCGCCTCGGGATCGGAGGCGATGCGATCCTCGCCGCGTCCGCCGGTCGGCTGCAAAAAGACGTTCTCGCGGCCGTCGAGCAGGATGCGCGCCTCGGAGCGGTATTTTGGCGTCATCATGTTGACGGCGACGAACGAGACCACCAGCGTCAGCAGCGTCGGCACCACGATCCACGCCCGCTTGCGCCACAGCGCAGTGCCGATGTGGCGCAGGTCGAGGTCGCCCGGCGGCGGCGCGGCCTCGCCATGCGGGGCACGGGGCGCGGCGGCGGTGGCGCGCCGCGGCGCGATCTGTGACCAATAGTCCCGCAACGAGGTACGCATGCCTTACTCCCGACCGCCGCCTTCCGGCGAGTGCACCACCCGTTACAGCAAATTATGGTTTCGGCGCGGTTAACCCCGCAAGAGGCCGCCAGAAGAAGCCAAGGGCCGCCGCCGGTTCCCGCTCATCGTTTGTTAAGCCCACGCGGCCCAAGTAAGGCTTTCCCGGTGGACCGAACGAACGACGCCCGCATTGTCGCAGCACGCAATGACCCCCGCCCCCGAAACTCCCCTCGCCATCCTGCATGCGGTGCGGGCGCCGGTCGGTGGCATCTTCCGCCACATCCTCGACCTGGCCGAGGGCCAGATCGCGCGCGGCCATGCCGTCGGCATCCTCGCCGACAGCCTGACCGGCGGCGAGCGCGCGGCGGAGGCGCTGGCGGCGATCGCGCCACGGCTCAAGCTCGGCGTCCATCGCCTCGCGATCCGCCGCGAGCCCGACCCGCGCGATGCCGCGGCGTGGTTCAAGTTCCGCCGCCTCGTCGGCCGTCTCGCGCCCGACGTGCTGCACGGCCACGGCGCGCAGGCCGGCGCCTTCGTGCGCCTGATCAAGGCGCGCCCCGGCGCCATCAAGGTCTACACCCCGCACGGCGGCTCGCTGCACTACGCTCCCGATACGCTGAAGGGCATGGTGTTCTCGCGCATGGAACGCGCGCTGATGAACCGCACCGACCTGTTTCTGTTCGAGAGCGGCTTTGCCCGCGACACCTATCTGCGCGTGGTCGGCGCGCCGCGCGGACTGGTGAGGCGCGTGTTCAACGGCGTGGCGGAAAGCGAGTTTACGCCGGTCGCGACCGCGCCGGAGGCCACCGACCTGGTCTATGTCGGCGAGTTCCGCGCCATCAAGGGCACCGACCTGTTGATCGAGGCGCTGGCACGGCTGCACGCGAACGGCCGGGCGGTGACGCTGACGCTGGCCGGCGACGGCGAGGAAACCGAAGCGCTCACGGCGCTGATCGCCCGGCTCGGCGTCGGCGACAGCGTGCGCTTCATCGGCCATGTGCCGCCGCGCGTCGGCTTCGCGCAAGGGCGGCTTCTGGTGGTGCCCTCGCGCGGCGATTCCATGCCCTACGTCGTGATCGAAGCAGCCGCCGCCGGCCGGCCGATGATCGGCGCGCGCGTCGGCGGCATCCCGGAGATTTTTGGAACCCACACCGAGGCGCTGTTCGCCGGCAACGACCCCGACGCCATGGCGGCGGCGATTGCCACAGCGCTCGACGACCCGGCCGCGGCGCCGCGGCGCGCGGCGGCGCTGCGCGAGGACGTCCATCGCGCGTTTTCGCAAGGTGCCATGGTCGAGGGCATCCTGGCCGGCTACCGCGCGGCATTTGCCGGGCGTTAACCGTGACGGCCGCGCGCACCCCCGGTAAGTACCGTTTGGCAGAGCAACCTTGAAGTTGCCCGCGCCGATAACGAAATGTTCCGTATTCTCGGCTATCGCAACGATGCGAACCGCTTCGCCGACGAACCCTCGGCGGTGAAGCGCAACGCGCAACAACGATAAGCGACGAGCCCGCCCGGCATGCCGGCGCGGACCCTAAGCAACCGGCAGCGGGCCTTGTCCGCCTTCCGGCAAACGGACGATGACATGGATCCGATCGATGCCCGCCCGATGAGCCAGGGCTCCGCCGGCAATGGCGTGCCGCGCGTGGAACGTCGCCGCAGGCTGTCTCCGGCGGCGCTTGCCGTCGCCAACCGCAAGGTGTGGCCGGCCTATTCGCCGGTGGTGATCGCCGGCGTCGTGCGCGCGATCGATTTCGCGCTGATCGCCGTTCTCGGCATCGCGCTCTACTTCGCCTATGTCGCCCCGATCGACGGCTTCAACGGACGCTACATCTGGGTGATCTTCGGCATCGCCGTTGCCTCGGTGATCGCCTTTCAGGCCGCCGACATCTACGACCTTCAGGTGTTTCGCAAGCAGCTTTACCA
>JBDHSY010000347.1:0-3913 GCA_039808405.1 Xanthobacteraceae bacterium | reverse complement strand
TAAGTCGACGTATAGGCGCCGGTGCCTTCGATCAGCAGCTTGTCGCCGATCTCCAGCGTCACCGGCAGCGGATACGGGTTGCGCTCGTACAGCACGTCGGCCGAATCGCAGGTCGGGCCGGCGAGCACGCACGGCGCCATCTCCGCGCCGTCGTGCGGCGTCGTGATGGCATAGCGGATCGACTCGCCCATCGTTTCGGCGAGACCGCCGAACTTGCCGATGTCGAGATAGACCCAGCGCATCTCGTCCTCGTCGCTCTTCTTCGAGATCAGCACCACCTCGGTCTCGATCACGCCGGCGTTGCCGACCATGCCGCGGCCCGGTTCGATGATCGTCTCCGGGATGCGGTTGCCGAAGTGCTTGCGCAGCGCGCGGAAGATGCCGCGGCCGTACTGCACCACCGGCGGCACGTCCTTGAGATAGCGCGTCGGAAAACCGCCGCCGAGGTTGACCATCGACAGGTTGATGCCGCGCTCGGCGCAGTCGCGGAACACGGTCGCGGCCATCGCCAGCGCGCGGTCCCACGCCTTGATCTTGCGCTGCTGCGAGCCGACGTGGAACGAGATGCCGTGCGGCTCCAGCCCGAGCCGCTTGGCGAGGTCGAGCACGTCCACCGCCATCTCCGGGTCGCAGCCGAACTTGCGCGACAGCGGCCACTCGGCGCCGGCGCAATCGTAGAGGATGCGGCAGAACACCTTCGAGCCGGGCGCGGCGCGCGCGACCTTCTCCACCTCCGCGGCGCAATCGACCGCGAACAGGCGGATGCCGAGCGCGTAGGCGCGCGCGATGTCGCGCTCCTTCTTGATGGTGTTGCCGAAGGAGATGCGCTCGGGCGTGGCGCCGGCGGCCAGCGCCATCTCGATCTCGGCGACCGTCGCGGTGTCGAAGCACGAGCCCATCGAGGCGAGCAGCGCCAGCACCTCCGGCGCCGGGTTCGCCTTGACGGCATAGAACACGCGGCTGTCGGGCAGCGCCCTGGCAAACGTCGTGTAGTTCTCGCGCACGACGTCGAGATCGACGACGAGGCACGGCTCGGTGTCGCGGCCTTCGCTGCGGCGGGCGCGGAGAAATTCGCGGATACGCTCGGTCATGGGTGTCCCCCAACGCGGCTTCAGGGGCGGCGAACCGCCCGAGGTGAGCGCCGATCATGCCGTGAAAGCGACGGGCGCGATGGAGGCGCGGCGTCGCTCAAGCGTCAGATCGAACTGTGCTGCCGTGGATTGGTGGGATGAGATCCCGCCGCACGCCTGGCAATGATGGACAAGCCTCTTCGGTAACCGGGCCGGCTGGTGGAGAGCCGGTAGAGACCAAAAAAGCCCGCTCCGTCGTTGCTTTAAGTCGCGTCTCCCGTTGAGAACGGGATGCGCCGGTTTCGCCTCCGGCTGCCAGTCACCCGAAAGTTAGGAAAGGCGGGACCTTCTCGACGGCGGGACGCCCCTGATCGCGGGACTTCCCTGATCGAAAGGCATCTCCCGAAGGCGATGCCGGCCTCATCTTCCCTGGCGGCTGCCCGGCCTCTTGTCCGGGTACCCACCGACTGACACACGACCACAGGCACGTGCGAAATTGGGCAGGAGCGGAGATAGGTGCTTTGCATCGGCTGCGCAAGATTTTTTTCGCGCGCGCCAACGTTTTTCCCAAACCTGCGCGCAGATGTGACCGCCGCGCCGCCTGAAGATGAACGGTTGTTAAGATTTGCCCGCGAACGGCGGCCTCAGCCGCGGCGCGTGAACGGCTCCACCGTCTGCGCGTGGCGCATGAAGATGTACATCACGTAGAGCCCGATCAGGAACAGGATGCCCTGCAGGACATGCGAGGTCACCTCGTCGAGGCCGAACAGCACCGCCAGCGCCCAGCCGCCGGCAAAGGCCACGCCGAACACCTCGGATGCGATCAGGATCGCGGCGCTGAGGACCGTCGAGACGTTGCGCCAGACGATGACGCGGCGGCCGGTCGGGGATGGTGCTTGCGCGGTCATGGCTACCTTGGGTCTTCAGGGTCTCGCTGCGGTCGTCCTGGGCCCGCCCGTCGCGGGTGGCGGGCGGGCGACGAAAACGGCGGCAATGTCCCCGAAAAGGCCGGTGCGATCAAGGGCCGCGAGCCTAAAAAACGGCCCGATCCGGTATATATTGGGATTGCCGATTTGGCCGAATCCCGGGATTTTTCATGACTGCACCGTCGTCTTCGCTTGCCGACAACCCGCTGCTCGCCGCCTGGCGGACGCCGTTCGCCACGCCGCCGTTCGACGCCATCCGGCCCGAGCATGTCCTGCCGGCGCTGACGCAGGCGTTCTCCGACCACGTGCGCGAGATCGACGCCATCACCTACGATCCGGCGGAGCCGGACTTCGCCAACACCATCGTCGCGCTGGAGCGCTCCGGGCGGCTGCTCGACCGCGTCTCGGCGGTGTTCCATGCGCTGGTCTCGGCGCATTCGAGCGAGGCGCTGCTGGCGATCGAGGGCGAGGTGGCGCTGCGCTCCGCCCGGCACTGGAACGCCATCCTGATGGACGCCGTGCTGTTCGGCCGCATCGCAAAACTCTACCACGAGCGCACCCATCTCAAGCTGACGCCCGAACAGCAGCGCCTGCTGGAGCGCATCTACACCCGCTTCCGCCGTGCCGGCGCCGGCCTCGACGAGGCCGCCAAGGCGCGGATGGCCGCGATCGACGAGCGGCTCGCCGAGCTTGGCACGCGCTTCAGCCATCATCTGCTCGGCGACGAGCAGGCGTGGGCGCTCGAACTCGGCGAGCACGATCGCGCCGGCCTGTCCGACAGCTTCATCGCCGCGGCCGAGGCGGCGGCGGCCGAGCGTGGCCAGCCCGGCAAGGCGGTGGTGACGCTGTCGCGCTCCTCGGTCGAGCCGTTCCTGCAGGCGTCGACCCGGCGCGATCTGCGCGAGAAAGCCTACAAGGCGTTCGTGGCGCGCGGCGACAACGCCAATGCCAACGACAACAACCCGGTCATCGGCGAAATCCTCACGCTGCGCGAGGAGGCCGCAAAGCTGCTCGGCTACCCGCATTTCGCCGCCTACCGGCTCGACGATTCGATGGCCAAGACGCCGCAGGCCGTGCGCGGCCTTCTGGAAAAGGTGTGGGTGCCGGCGCGCGCCCGCGCGGCTGCCGACCGCGACGCCTTGCAGGAGCTGATCCGGGAGGAAGGCGGCAATTTCGCGCTGGCGCCGTGGGACTGGCGCTACTACGCCGAAAAGCTGCGCAGCCGCCGCGCCGATTTCGACGACGCCGCCATCAAGCCCTACCTCACCCTCGACGGCATGATCGCCGCCGCCTTCGACTGCGCCACCCGCCTGTTCGGCCTCACCTTCACCGAGCGGCACGACATTCCGGTGTGGCATCCCGACGTCCGCGTCTGGGAGGCGACCAACGCCGCGGGCAAGCATCAGGGCCTGTTCTACGGCGACTATTTCGCCCGTCCCTCGAAGCGCTCCGGCGCCTGGATGACCTCGCTGCGCGACCAGCAGACGCTCGACGGCGAGGTGACGCCGTTGATCATCAACGTCATGAACTTCGCCAAGGGGGCGGCCGGCCAGCCGGCGCTGCTGTCGCCCGACGACGCCCGCACCCTGTTCCACGAATTCGGCCACGGCCTGCACGGGCTGCTGTCGAACGTCACCTATCCGTCGCTGTCCGGGACCAGCGTGGTGCGGGACTTCGTGGAACTGCCGAGCCAGCTCTACGAACACTGGCTGCCGACCCCGGAGCTCCTGAGCCGGTTCGCCGTGCACTACCAAACCGGCGAGGCCCTGCCGGACGCCCTGATGGAGAAGATCCTGAAGGCCCAGACCTTCCGCCAGGGCTTCAACACCACCGAGTACCTGGCCTGCGCGATCCTGGACCTGGAGGCGCACCTTTCGGCCGACGAGGCCCTGGACGCCCGCACCTTCGAGAGCGAGG
>JBDHSY010000346.1:0-3924 GCA_039808405.1 Xanthobacteraceae bacterium | reverse complement strand
CGATCGCCTCCCTGTCGTGCAGCACCGAGCCGGGCATGGCGCGCGGCAGCAGCGAAGCGTCGTCGGCATAGGCGCGGTCGGCGAACACCTCGTGCGCGAGCCGCAGCCCGGCCGCGTCGCCCGCCTTCGCCAGCTCGGTGTTCGGCAGCACCACGAAAACCAGCGCGCGGTCCACCGCCCGGATGGCGGTCGCGATGGCGCGCGCGGTCATGGCATCGGCGCAGGCGACGTTGGAGAGCGCGCCGTGCGCCTTGACGTGGGTGACGCGATGGCCGGCGAGCGCGGCCACCGCCTGCAGCGCGCCGATCTGGTAGGCCACCATGGTCTCGATCTCGGACGCCGAAAGGCCCGGCACCGGGCGGCGACCGAAGCCGTGCAGGTCGCGGTAGCCGGGGTGCGCGCCGATCGCGACGCCGCGCGCTTTGGCAAGGCTCGCGGTGCGCAGCATGATGTCAGAATCGCCGCCGTGAAAGCCGCAGGCGACGTTGACGCTGCTGGCGATCTCGATCATCGCCGCGTCGTCGCCCATCCGCCACGGGCCGAACCCTTCGCCGAGGTCGCAGTTGAGATCGATGCGGGTCATGGCTGGTCCTTGTCGTCGGGCCCGGTCGGGCTCTGCCAGGTCGCGGCATCGACCGCGCTGACCGCCACGCCGGCGGTGTTGGCGCTTTGCAGCGCGGCGAGGTCGAATGCGGCGCCGCCGGTCTGCACCAGGTTGGCGAGCGCGGCGATATGCGCCGCCATGTGCCGCGCCGCCCGTTGTGCGTCCTCTATCGTCACGGCGCGGAAGCGGATCGCGTGGCCGGGCCGGGTCTGGGCGACCCGGCCGAGATCGGCGCTGACGACGGTCGCGATCTTGGGGTAGCCGCCGGTGGTGCCGCGGTCGGGCATCAAGACGATCGGACGGCCGCTGCCCGGCACCTGAATGCTGCCGGTGACGGTGCCGTCGGACACGATGTCGTGGCCATGGGCGCGGGTGATGGCCGGCCCGTCGAGGCGATAGCCCATGCGGTCGCTGAGCGCCGAGACGCGCCACTCGCTGGCGACCAGCAGTTCCTGCGCCGCCGCGTCGAACTCCTCGTGCTGCGGACCGAACACGATGCGGATCGGCCCCTGCGCAGCAGGCGCCAGCGGCAGCCGCCGTTCCTGCGCAAGCGGGGCGGCATCGCGGAGCGCCAACACGTCGCCGGCCCGCAGCGGCCGCGGGAACGGACTGCCGAGCCCGGCCAGCGCGTTGACCGACAGGCTGCCGAACACCGGCTCGCCGCAGACGGCGCCCTCGACGGCGAGATAGCTGAACACGCCGTCGCGCGCCGCGCCGAGCACGAGGCTTTCGCCGGCGGCGAGCAGCACCGTGGTCTGCATCGGGCAGGGCCGCCCGGCCGCGGTCGCCTCGCGCGCGGCACCGGCCAGCGCGACGCGCACGCAGCCGTCGCGCACCGTGAAACGAGCGCCGAACGGGCCGATTTCTATGGCCGCGGCGAACGGCGCGTTGCCGGCCAGCGCGTTGGCGATGGCCAGCGCGGGGCGATCCATCACCCCGCTCGGCGTCAGCCCGTAGCGCTGCGCGCCGAAGCGGCCGCCGTCCTGCACCGACGTCGCAGGCCCCACATGGTCCACGGCAAGCAGGCTCATGGCGCGATCCGCTCGGCGACGATGGCGCCGGCCTCGGCGGCCGCCTCCGATGTCGCGAACTCCGCCGCATCGATGGCAAAAAAGGTCACGGCGTCGCCCGGCTCGAGCAGGAACATCGGCTCGCGGTGCGGATGGAAGGTGCGCACCGGCGTGCGCCCGATCAGGTGCCAGCCGCTCGGCGCGGCAATGCACTGGATGCCGGTCTGGATGCCGCCGATCGAGATCGTGCCGGCCGGCGTCTCGGTGCGCGGATCGTTGCGGCGCGGCGTGGCGAGGCTGGGGTCGAGCCCGCTGAGATAGGAATAGCCCGGCGTGAAGCCGAGCATCGTCACCCGGTAGTCGCCGGCCGTGTGCCGCCGCACCACCTCGTCGGGCGTGAGGCCGTGACGCTGCGCGAGGCTATCGAGATCGATGCCGTGCGCGCCGCCATAGGCCACCGGGATGCGCCAGCGCCGCACCGAGCCCTCGGGCGGGGCCGGGTGCCGGGCCAATGCCAGAAGCTCGGCCGACAGATCGGCGAAGCCGGTCGCCACCGGGTCGTAATGGACGAGCAGCGAGCGATAGGTCGGCACCGTCTCGATGACGCCGGCCAGCCGGGCGGCGGCCACCGTGCGGTCGAACGCCAGCACGCGCGCATTGATCGCGGTATCGACGGTGCGGCCGAACTCGACCGTCAGCGCCGTGTCACCGGACGGCAGGATGCGTGGGTCGGGGAGGAGGGGTGCCATGCCGGTCCGTGTCGCTATCGTTGCAGGGGCATTTGTCGGCGAGCGGCGGGCAAATGGCAATGCGGTCGATAGAGGGTGCGTGTCGTCCGGGTGTGCTATTCAGGGGACGGTTTTGCTGCCGCCCACCAAGGAGCAACGAGGATGGATATTCACCCTGTCGGCGCGCGGGCCACGGCTCGCGGTCCCGAAAGCTATTTCACCGGCACCGTCTGGCTCGATCCCATCGTGAGCGCGCCGGCGCCGGCGCGCGTTCAGGCCGCGCGGGTGACGTTTGCGCCGGGCGCGCGCACCGCATGGCATACCCATCCGCTCGGCCAGACGCTCTATGTGGTCGCCGGCGCCGGCCGGGTGCAGCCGGGCGGCGGGCCGGTGCGCGAGATCAGGGCAGGCGACACGGTGTGGATCCCGCCCGGCGAAGAGCACTGGCACGGCGCCGCGCCGACCACCGGCATGACCCACGTCGCGATGCAGGAAGCGCTCGACGGCAGCGCGGTGAACTGGCTCGCCCACGTCACCGACGCCGAATACGGCGCCTGATCACAGCCGCTGCGCGGTCCATGTGCCGGAGCACAGCGGGCCGCGCCAGGTGCCCGAGCCGGACTGCGCCGACAACTGGCCGAGCCCGCTGGCCCGGCGCGCGCCGTCGTTCAGCACCACCCGGACGGCGCCTTGCGCGGAGACGTGGCCGGAGGCGGCCATGCCGCTGTCCGCGGCGATGCGGCCGTCGGCGACGTTGAGGGTCAGCATCGTGCCGTCGCCGCAGGCGGCGCGCGCCGCTGCGATGCGCACGCTCCACTGCCCGTCGAACAGCGTCTGGGCATGGGCCGGCGCGATATTGGTCGCGGCGATCAGCAACGAGATCGCCCGCGGTGCAAGCCGTACGACAAGGGTCGGTGCCGAAAGTGCCATGATCGCCTCCACGCTCGGTGTCGTCGCGAAGGTGGCAGAGGCGGCGTCGGGCGACTGTGACTGCCATCACGCAAGGCCCCGGCCGGTCGCCAAAACAAAACGCCCGCCGGGCGGCGGGCGTCGGAGGTAGGGAGCGACGGAGGTCAGTCGAGGCGGGTCCAGGTCTGGCCGCCGCAGAACAGGCCGCCGAAAGCGCAGCCCTGCACCTGAAGCCGGTCGGGGCCTTTGAGCGCGATGGTGGAGTCGTAGTTGCCGCCGCCCTTCGGGTCGCGGATGCGGCCGGCCCACTTGCCGCCCTGCGGCGCCATGTCGATCAGCACCTTGCGGCCGTTGGCGTTGGTTTTCTCGCTGACCTCGTAGCCGCACAGGTTGCCGCCGCACGGCTCGATGCGCACCCGGCCTTCCTTTTTCTCGGTGAGCCAGAGGCCGACCGGCGTATCGGCGACCGGCCTGGCGGCGGGAGCCGCGGTCTCGCCCTGAATGGCAGGCGTCGCGGTGACGGCCGCGACCGTGGGCTTTGCCGGCTCGCTGGCCGCCGTGGCGGTCTGCGCCGGCGGCGCACTCGCGGCCGGTGTGTCGGGCGCGGTTGCGACGGCGGGAGAGGGGGCTTGTGGCGCGGTCGCGGTGGCCGGTGCCGCGGCGGGAGCCGGCT
>JBDHSY010000345.1:0-3931 GCA_039808405.1 Xanthobacteraceae bacterium | reverse complement strand
AGTTCGTCGCCGGCGAGCGGCTGCGGGCCGACTTCACCCGCGCCAGCCTGTCGCCGCGCGTCACCTCGGCCTGGGAGGCGCCGGTATCGCGCGGCAGCGGCGCGCGCGGCGGCGTGGGCGAGGCGACCGACGCGATGGTGGCGGCGCGGCAGCGGTTTCAGCTGGCGCTCAAGGCGTGCGGGCCGGAGTTCTCGGGGCTGCTCACCGATGTCTGCTGCTTCCTGCGCCGTCTCGAGGAGGTCGAGGCGGCGCGCGGCTGGCCGGCGCGTTCGGCAAAGGTGGTGCTGCAACTCGCGCTCGACCGGCTTGCCCGCCACTACGGCCTGCGCGGCGAGATCCACGGACCGGCGCAGGCGCGGATGCAGGCATGGGCGGCGGCCGACGGCGGGGAGGCGGGCTAGTCAGGCCGCCGACGCCAAGACCTCTTGCGCGTCGCGGCGGATGCGCTCGACCATGGCGCGCAGGCCGTTGGAACGCTGCGGGGTCAGGTGCTCGCGCAGGCCCAGCGCATCGAACTGGGCCAGCGCATCGGTTGCGAGAATGGTGCGGGCGCTCTGGCCGGAATACAGCGTCAGCAGAATGGCGACGAGCCCGCGCACGATATGCGCATCGCTGTCGCCGATGTAATGCAACACCGGCTCGCCGTCCGCGCCGCGCTCGATCCGGCGCGCCAGCCACACCTGGCTGGTGCAGCCCTGCACCTTGTTGGCGGCGTTGTGATCCGCCTCGGACATCGGCTCCAGCGTGCGGCCAAGCTCGATGACATAGCGGTAGCGGTCGTCCCATTCGTCGAGCAGGGCAAAATTGTCGCGAATGTCGTCGATGGTGGTCACGGGGTCGGCGTCCGCTGTGGTGATGACCGGCATATAGGCCATCGCCGCGGCGAAAGCGAGGGCATGACGCCAAATTCGAAGGGGGCGGACCGGCGCCGGTCAGCTCTGATCGAGGCGTGCGGCGACCGGCATGCGCCAGGGAATGCGGCGGTCGGCGGTGGTGAGCGTGTCGTGCCCCGCGGCGCCTGCCGGGCCGATCGAGCCGGTGCGGTCGCCGGTCCCGTCGTTCTTTCCGGTCTTGTCGGTTTTGTCGTCGCGCTCGTTCTGCTCGATCAAAAACTGGTACACCTTGCGCGCGCCGCCCTGCGCGCGTTCGCCGATCAGCACCGCGGCCTGGCCGCCGGCCTCGCAGGCGGCCGGCTGGCGCGTGCAGAACTGCGCCATGTCGGACACTGCGGCCGTTGCCGCGGAGATGGCGTGCGATGCGTCGAGCTGCGCCGTCGTCGGCGCCGCGGCCTGCTCGCGCGGCAGCAGCACCAGCACGAGTCCCAGCCAGAACGTCAAGCGAAGCAGGAAAAACATGGTGACCCCGTCCCGTCCATCGTCATCGGTGTCGCGATTTCGTTTCGCGATCTCGCCTCGATCTGTAGCAGGCACGCCTGAAAACCCGGTGTGCCAATTGCGGAAAATTTGAACGATCGGCTTCGGCTTCGCTTTGCAATCGAGGCAAGCGCCGCCCGAGCCACGGATTCGCGCGGCGCCGTGCGCCGCCGTGCACGATTTCGAAACCATATTCGCGCGCATTTGAAACGTTGCGTTCACCATCTTGGGCAAATGCCGCCTGCATGCGCGACGTTTTTCCCTCGCAACAGCGCGCCGAACTGGCCCCGCGCGAACTGCCTTAGCGTTCGTTTAATCTCGCTTCGACATGATCGGCCAACGAAGAACGGAGGCGTTCCGGCACGTCTTCCCGAACGGTAGGCCGCGGCGCGAAAGACGTGACAGTGTTGAGTATCATCGGCGATCATCTCGATGCCCTGCTGCATCCGTCGGCACGCAACGATGCGCTGACGCGCGCGCGGCATCGCGCCTTCATGGCGCCGCGGCTGTTCGGCAGCCTGGTCGCGCTCGGCACGTTTCCGGTCTATCTGGCGATGCGCGGCGCGCCGAGCGCGCTCGAGGTGGCGGCGTTCGGCTGGCTGATGACGCCGCTCCTGTTGTCCTATTTCCTGTCGCGCACCGGGCGCTACGAGGGCGCCCACGTGCTGTCGTCGCTGTCGCTGACCGCGCTGGTGATGCTGGTCGCGCTCAACACCGGCGGCATCGAATCGTTCGCCGCGATCTGGCTGGTGCTGATCCCGCTGGAGGCCGCGCTCAGCGGCTCGCGGCGCGTGGTCGGTCTCGCATCGGCGCTGGCGCTCAGTGCCGCGCTGCTGCTTGTCGCGCTTGGCGGTCATGGTCTCGTTTCGCATGCCGCGTTCGGCCCCGCGACCAACGCTTCCCTGATGGGGTTCGGCGTGGTCTCGGCCCTGCTCTATGCCGCCGCGCTGGCGGTCGGTGCGCAGGCGATGGCACGGATGAGCGGCGCGCTGTTGTCGCGGGAAGAAGAACGCTATCGGCTGCTCGCCTGCCACATGAGCGACGTGATGGTGCGCCATCGCCGCGACGGCGCGGTGGAATTTTGCTCGCCCGCCGCCGAAAGCCTGCTCGGCGTGGCGTCGGCCGAGCTTTTGGGCCAGCGCCTGTTCGAACGCGTCCATGTCGCCGACCGCCCGGCCTACCTCACCGCGCTGTCGAACGCCGCGCGCGGCAGCGACGAAGTCAGCGTCGAGTTTCGCATCCGCCGCGACCGCGCGGGCGCCGGGGACGGCGCGGTGCGCACTGCCGCGGATTTCATCTGGATCGAGATGCGCTGCCGTCCGCTCGCGGCCGATGCCGCGCATGGCGCCACCGAAGTGGTGTCGGTGCTGCGCGACATCACCGGCCGCAAGCTGCAGGCGGAGGCGCTGGAGGCGGCGCGCGCCGAGGCCGAGCGGGCCGGCGCCGCCAAGGCGCGCTTTCTCGCCACCATGAGCCACGAACTGCGCACGCCGCTCAACGCCATCATCGGCTTCTCCGACATGATGGCGCAGGAGGGCACGCTGCCTCTCGATGCCGCGCGCCGCCGCGAATACGCCCGGCTGATCAACGAGTCGGGCCATCATCTGTTGTCGGTGGTCAACGACATCCTCGACCTGTCGCGGCTCGAAAGCGGCAACTTCGAGTTCGCGCCGGAGCCGTTCGCGCCGCGCCCGGCGCTGATCCATTGCTGCGACCTGCTGGCGCTCAAGGCGCGCGACCGCGGCATCGATCTCGTGACGCACGCGCCGGAGGACCTGCCGCAGGTCGACGGCGATCCGCGCGCGTTCAAGCAGATCGTCCTCAATCTCGTCTCCAACGCCATCAAGTTCACCGAGCGCGGCGGGCAGGTGAGGGTGGCGGCGGCGGTCGATGAGGCAGGTCTGACGATGCGCGTCACCGACACCGGCATCGGCATCGCGCCCGACGACCTGAAGCGCATCGGCGATCCGTTCTTCCAGGCCGGGACCACCTATCAGCGCCGCCACGAGGGCACCGGGCTCGGGCTGTCGATCGTCAAGAGCCTCGTTGCCATGCACGGCGGCGAGATGAAGATCCACAGCCGGCTCGGCGAGGGCACCGCCATCACGGTGGTGCTGCCGTTGCGCGCCGGCGCGGCCGCGAAAAACAATGTCGCAACGCTGGTGCCTGCCGCGCCGGCGGAGACGACGGCAAGCCAGGTGAAGTTGAGTGCCTAGACGCAATGACGACAACGACGCGCCGCCGCGGCAGCGGCGGGCGCGCAAGGCGAAGCGTGCGGTGACGACGGAACGCGAGCGAGGCCTGGTGATGCGCGTGCTGCTGCATAGCCCGAAGGATACCGCGGCCGGCGCGGTGGCGTTCGCCGCGGTGCTGGCGGTGATCGTCAACGCCATGTTTTTGCAGCACGGCCGCCATCCCTCGCCGATGTTCGGCGGCCACGTGATGCTGCTTCAGCCCGCCGCCGATGCGGTGGCGCCGCCGGCCACTACCTCGTCGGTCGTGGCGCCGGCGAGCCCGTTGCCGCGTCCGCGCCCGGCCGGCGCCGACCGCCGCAGCGA
>JBDHSY010000344.1:0-3941 GCA_039808405.1 Xanthobacteraceae bacterium | reverse complement strand
CCGTTTCGTCCTGCTCGGGCCGTCCGGCTGCGGAAAGTCGACGCTCCTGAAGGCCATCGGCGGCTACTTGCGGCCGACCGAGGGCGATATCCGGCTCAAGGGCGTGCCGGTGACCAGCCCCGGCCCCGACCGGATGATGGTGTTTCAGGAGTTCGACCAACTCCTGCCGTGGAAGACGGTGCTGGAGAACGTGATGTTCCCCCTCGTCACCAGTAAAAAATATCGGCCGCGACAGGCGCGCGACAAGGCGTACGACCTGATCGCCAAGGTCAACCTCAGCAAGTTTGCCGACAGCTACCCGCACACGCTGTCGGGCGGCATGAAACAGCGCGTCGCCATTGCGCGCGGCATGGCGATGGAGCCGGACGTGCTGTTGATGGACGAGCCGTTTGCCGCGCTCGATGCGCTGACGCGGGTGCGGATGCAGGACGAACTGTTGTCGCTGTGGGACGAGACGAAATTCACCGTGATCTTCGTGACCCACTCGATCCCCGAAGCGGTCAAGATCGGCACCCGGATTCTGCTGCTGACCCCGCACCCCGGCCAGGTCAAGGCCGAACTGAACAGCGTGCCGCGCGGCCCCGGCGACAGCGCGGCGACCGCGACGCTCACGGCCAAGATTCACACGATGCTGTTTGCCGACGAGATCGAGGAGCGGACCGATGTCTGAGGAGGTCATCCAGCGGCCGGAAATCTATCGCGAGCCGCTCAGCCAGAAGCAGTTCGGTATCGTCGAGAAGCCGCTCTCCGTCTTCGAGCGGATCTACGACCTGAGCTGGCTGCGAAAACTGTTCGTTCTGGTGGTGATCGCGGCCCTATGGGAGGGCTATGCGCGCTGGCTCGACAACGAGCTTCTGGTGCCGACGTTCAGCGCGACCGTCGATGCGCTGATCGACGTCGCCGTGAGCGGCGTCATCTTCACGCGGGCCGCGATGTCGCTCAAGGTGCTGCTGATGGGGTTCAGCATCGGCGTTCTGGTGGCGGCGTTGTTGACGATCTTTGCGATCAACACCCGGATCGGCAACGATTTCCTTGAAACCATGACGGCGATGTTCAATCCGCTGCCGGCGATCGCGCTGTTGCCGCTGGCGCTGATCTGGTTCGGGCTCGGTTCGGCCAGCCTGGTGTTCGTGCTGGTCCACTCGGTGCTGTGGGCGGTGGCGCTCAACACTCACGCCGGCTTTCGCGCGGTCTCCACCACGCATCGCATGGTCGGCCAGAACTACGGCCTGCACGGCTTGTCTTTCGTCGGGAAAATCCTGATTCCGGCGGCTTTTCCGAGCATCCTTGCCGGCCTCAAGATCGGCTGGGCTTTTGCCTGGCGCACCCTGATCGCCGCCGAACTGGTGTTCGGCACAACCTCGGGTCAGGGCGGGCTCGGCTGGTTCATTTTCGAGGCCAAGAACCAGCTCAACATTCCGGAAGTCTTTGCCGGGCTGTTGTCCATCATTCTCATCGGGCTGTTTGTCGAGAACGTCGTTTTCCGGCTGATCGAGGCGAAGACCGTGCGCCGCTGGGGCATGCAGAACTAGGCGGGGGGCGGATTATTCCGGAACGGGCTGCCCCACGGTGGCCGAGGGCGTGCTCTTTTCGCCGCGCGCCTGCGGTTCGACGGCATCTTCCCCGGTGATGACGGACACCGCGTCGGCGGCCATCGTGTCGAGCAATTCGACTTCGTCCTCTTCCAGCTGGCGCGGCTCGGTGTCGAGCAGGCAGAGCGCGCCAAGCACCATCCCATCCGCCGTGGTCAGCGGTGCGCCGGCGTAGAAGCGCGTGTCCCAGAGCTGGATGGCGGGGTGATCGGCAAAGCGGGGGTCGCGCTGGGTATCGTCCACGACCAGCGTTTCCCCGGAGGACACGACGTGGTCGCAGATCGCCTCGTGGCGCGGCATGGTGATCATCTCGGTGCCGTCGCGCGTCAGCCTGCCCGGCAACTCAACGCTCTGGCCGATGATGAATTCGCGATCCGCATCGATCGCCGAAATCACCGCGAACTTGACATTGAAGACGTCCGCGGCACGCTTGGCCAGCGTGTCCAGCTCCTCGCGCGCATGGCCGTCGAGGATTCCGGTTTTCAGCAGCGTTTCGACGCGCTTGCCATCGTCTTCGGGGGCCTCTGCGATCTGGGCCTGCCGGGCCTCCTCGGGTGCCAGCAGGCGATGGATGCGCCGCACCGCTTCCTCGACCGAGGTGACGACCTCATCGGCGCCGAGCGCCCGGATCTTGTCGGGCTCGAGCAAAGGTTCGGGCGCGTTCCACAGCGCCAGCACGATCGTCCGGCCGGGCCAGCGCTGATGCAGGCGGCGGCAGAAGGTGCGGATGGACGCTTCCGGATTGCGGCTGAAATAGCTTAAGCAGACGACCTCGATTCCGTCGAGGTCCAGCTTGTCGATATACCGGGCGGTGACCACGCCCTCGCGGCGCTTCACGGCAGGCATGCCGTCCAGCATCAGCGCGTGCGCCAGGATTTCGCAGGCGACGCTGTCGATTTCCCATTTGCCGCCGATGCAGGCGACCCGCGGCCGGGCGGCGAGATCGGGCGGCGGGGGATAGTCCTCGCGCAGTTCGTCGAGCAGCGTATCCATGCCGTTGGCGATGCGCAGCCGGTGTTCGGCGCGGGCATTGCTCAGATAGTCGTCGCTGGCCTGCCGCAGCACCTCGATGGCGTGATCGTTGTAGAATTCGCTGACGGTGCCGTCGCCGATGGCTTCCTCGACGATTTCGATGGCTTCGTTGGGATCGTCGGCGATCAGCCGCTGATAGATGCGTGTCGGAATGTCGAGCACCGGTGTCGAGCCGAGCAGCGTATCGAGGAACTGAAGTTGCGGCAGGTTGCGCCCGATCACCAGCAGGCAAACGGTGAGCGGGACGGACAGGATTAGCCCGACCGGTCCCCAGAGCGCCGTCCAGAAGGTCGCCGCGGCAATCAGCGAAATGGCCGACAGGCCGGTGCTGGCGCCGTAGAGCAGGGGCTCGACGATATTGTTGCTGACGAGTTCGAGGAACACGACAAGAGCGACCGTCCAGATCACCATGCTCCAGCCGGGATCGACGGCGAAGGCCAGCGAGATCGGAAAGATCGCCGACAAAAGGGGACCGATGTAGGGAATGAAGCGCATCAGCGCCGCCAGCGTGCCCCACAGGATCCAGCCCGGCACGCCGATGAACCATAGCCCGACCGCCATCGGCAGGCCGTAGGAGACGTTCACGACCAGCTGCATCAAAAGGTATTTCGAGATCCGCTTGCCCGCTTCCTCCATCGCATCGGTGGAGCGGTGAAGGTTTCCGCCCAACAGGCGGATCAGGCGGTCGCGCAGGTCGCCGCGATCCAGCAGCGCCAGAAACACGAAGACCAGCACGATGCCGGCCGTTGCCAGCGGCTCGACCACCGGCACGAGCCAGTTCATCGCGGTTTCGAGCGGCGATGTCGGGGCCGGCACGATCTCGATGCGCTGGGCGGGGGTGCTTTCCGGTTCGTCCTGGACGGCGGCGTTGACTTCTTTCTGAACGGTTTCCGCCGTCCGCAGCACGCCGTCGAAAATGCCGGGGCTCTTGATCTGCTTGCCGATGGCGTCGATCTTCGACCGGATGGTCGATTGATAGGTCGGAAGCTCAGCGCTCAGTGCCTTCAGTTGCGATCCGACCAGAAGCCCGAGCCCCGCCAGCAGCGTGCCGACGGTCAGCATCACCGCCAGCACGGCAAGGATGCGCGGCAGGCCGATGCGGCCCACCGCGGCCACGAGGGGGCTCAGCGCAAAACTGATCAGGAAGGCGATCGCCAGCGGCAGCAGGACGCCGCGTCCGATATAAAGCGCGCCGATGATGACCGAGCCGGCCACCAGCCAGGCTGCGAGCCTGACGATATCGATCTGATCGCCGCCGGGGTCGGCGGAAAGGTCGGTCGGATGAGGATGGCGTGCCATCGTTGTGCTCGGAAACCC
>JBDHSY010000343.1:0-3954 GCA_039808405.1 Xanthobacteraceae bacterium | reverse complement strand
GTCCCGGCTCGACCGCGATCATGCACGCCAACGACGAGTATGTCTCGATCGACGACTATCTCGCCGCGATCAAGGTGATGGCGCTCAGCATCTACGACTGGTGCAACACCGCCAAGGCGTGAAGCATGCGTGAATTCGGCGGGCCGCTGCCGCGGCCCGTCGAACGAACTGCTCCGGACCGAATGCGATCGTGCCCGGTGCCAGCGGCAGGATCGTGACGATGCATTCGAGGCGTGAACGGACATGAAGGGAGAGGCGAAGGCTCAGGGGATCGGCGCGTCGGTTCTGCGCAGGGAGGATGATCGCCTGCTGCGTGGCCGCGGCCAGTTCGTCGGCGATATCAAGCTCGCCGGCCTGAAGGACGTGGCCTTCGTCCGCTCGCCGCTGGCGCACGCCAGGGTGCATGCGGTCCACGTTCCCGAGGCGGAACGGGGCCGTCGCATTTTCGCCGCTGCCGATCTCGACGGCGTCAAGCCGATCGTCGCCATCACCGCGCTGGCCGGGTTCAAGGTGTCGGAGCAGCCGGTGCTCGCCGTCGACAAGGTGCGCCAGGTCGGCGAACTGATGGCGATGTGCGTGGCCGATACCCGCGCGCAGGCCGAAGACCTCGCCGCCATGGTCGAGCTCGACCTCGAGGAATTGCCCGCGGTCCACGACATGGTGCAGGCGCTCGAACCCGGCGCGCCGCTATTGCACGAGCACTGGGGCGACAACGTCTTCCTCGAAAGCGCGATGGACGTGAACATCGAGGCGGCGTTCGATGCCCCGGTCAAGATCACCCGCACGGTCAGGACGGCGCGCCAGTCGATGGCGCCGATGGAAGGCCGCGGCACGGTGGCGGTGTGGGACAACCGCATGGAGCAGCTCGTGCTCTATACCGGCAGCCAGATGCCGCACATCGTGCGCAACGGCATCGCCGAGTGCCTGGGGTTGCAGCAGCGCCAGGTCCGCGTCATCTCGCCGGATGTCGGCGGCGGCTTCGGCTACAAGGGCATTCTGCTGCCGGAGGACGTTTGCCTCGCGTGGCTCGCGATGCGCTGCGGCCATCCGGTGCGCTGGCTCGAGGATCGCCGCGAGGCGCTGACCGCCAGCGCCAATTGCCGCGAGCACTACTACAACATCACCGCCTATGCCGACCGCGACGGCCGGCTGCGCGGCATCGACTGCACCGCGATCGTCGATTCCGGCGCCTATTCGTCGTATCCGTTCTCGGCCTGCCTCGAGGCGGCGCAGGTGGTCAGCATTCTGCCCGGGCCTTACGACTTTCCGTCCTACCGCTGCAAGACGTGGTCGGCGGCCACCAACAAGTGTCCGATCCTTCCCTATCGCGGCGTGGCGCGCACCGGCGTCTGCTACACCATGGAGCTGATGATCGACGCCATTGCCCGCGAAGTGGGCATGGAGCCTTACGAGGTCCGGCTGAAGAATCTGGTTCAGCCGGAGCAGATGCCGTTCGACAACATCACCCGCAAGCATTTCGACAGCGGCGACTACCCGGAGGCGCTGCGGCGCGCCATGGCGGCCATCGATCTGCCGGCGATCCGCGCCCGCCAGCAGCGCGGCGAACCGGACGGGCGGCTGATCGGCGTCGGCCATTCCATCTATTGCGAGCAGGCCGCCCACGGCACGTCGGTCTATGCCGGCTGGGGCATTCCGATGGTGCCCGGTCACGAACAGGCGACGGTGCGGGTGACCCCGGACGGGGGGCTGGAGATCCGCGTCGGCGTCCATTCGCACGGCCAGGGCATGGAGACCACGCTGGCGCAGGTCGCCAACGAGATTCTCGGCATCCCTGTCGATCGCATCAAGGTGGTGCACGGCGACACCGAGTACACGCCCTATTCGACCGGAAGCTGGGGCTCGCGTTGCGCGGTGATGGCCGGCGGCGCGGTGGCCACCGCCTCGCGCGAGATCGCGAAGCTGGTCAAGGGCATCGGCTCGCACCTGTTGCAGGCCGGCGGCGGCGACGTCGATCTGGTGGACGGCAAGGTCGTCACCGCTACCGGCTCGGTCACGATCGAGGAGGTCGCCCATACCTGGTATCGCCGGCCGCAGGACCTGCCGGCCGGCATCGATCCGCGCGGCCTGGAGACCACCATCGGCTTCAAGCCGGTGCGCGACAGCGGCACGTTCAGCTATGCCGCCCATGCCGTCGTGGTCGCGGTCGATCCCGAGGCCGGCGATATCGAACTGCTGAACTACGTCATCGTCGAGGACGGCGGCAAGCTGATCAACCCGATGGTCGTCGATGGCCAGGTCTATGGCGGCCTGGCGCAGGGCATCGGCACCGCGCTCTACGAGGAGATGAACTACGATTCCTCCGGCCAGCCGCTCGCCTCCACCCTGGCCGATTATATGCTGCCCGGGCCGACCGAGGTGCCGGCGCCGGCGATCGACCACATGGAGACGCTGTCGCCCTACACCGAGTTCGGCGTCAAGGGCATCGGCGAGGGCGGCGCCATCGCGCCGCCGGCCGCGATCGGCAATGCCGTCAACGATGCGCTGCGGCCGCTCGGCGCCGAATTGTACCAGTCGCCGATGACGCCGCGCCGCGTGCTCGAGGCGATCCGTGCCGCGCGCCAGCGCGCCGCCTCGCCTACCGTTGCGGAGGGCGCATGAAACCCGTCAATTTCGATTATGCCCGCCCGGCCGATGTCGGCGCGGTGCTGGCCCTGCTGGACGACGACTCCCGCGCGGTCAAGCTGATGGCCGGCAGCCAGTCGCTCGGGCCGATGCTCAACATGCGGCTGGTGCAGCCCGACCTGATCGTCGATCTGACCGGCGTGGCCGAGCTGCGCCGCGTCGAGGAGATCGCCGACGACCTCGTGCTCGGCGCCTGCATCACCCATGCCGATATCGAGGACCGGCGCGTGCCGGACGTGACGCGCGGCGCGCTGCCGACGGTGGCGGGCGGCATCGCCTATCGCGCGGTGCGCAACCGCGGCACCATCGGCGGCAGCCTGACCCATGCCGACCCGTCGGCCGACTGGGTGTCGATGATGGCCGCGGTCGGTGCCCGCGTGCGGCTGCGCGGCCCGTCAGGCGAGCGCACCTTGCCGATCGAGCAGTTTATCGTCGGCGCGCTCGAGGTCGATCTCGCCGCCAACGAGGTGCTGGTGTCGGTGGCGATCCCCAAATTGAGCTCGCGCGCGCGCTGGGGCTATTACAAATTGTGCCGCAAGCCGGGCGAGTTCGCCCACGCGATCGGCGCGTTCGTGACCGACCCCGAGCGCGGCCTGTGCCGGGTGGTGATCGGCGCCACGGAGAGCCGGCCCTATATCGTCACCGATGCCCGCCACCTGCTTGGCGACGTGGCTGCCAGCGGGCCGGCGCATCAGGTCGACAAGGCCACGGTCGATGCCTTCATGACCGAACAGGGGATGCACGATCCGGTCGATCGCCAGATTCATGTGACCGCGTTCCGGCGCGCTATCGAGCAGGCCCGATGAGCATGACCCACATTGCGCTGACCGTGAATGGCTCGCCGGTGGCCGGCACCGTCGAGCCGCGCACCAACCTCGCCGATTTTCTGCGCGAGACCCACAATCTGACGGGCACGCATATCGGCTGCGAGCACGGCGTCTGCGGCGCCTGCACGCTGCTGATCGACGGCGTGCCGGCGCGCTCGTGCATCACCTACGCCGCCGCCTGCGAGGGCGCCGCCATCACCACGGTGGAGGGGCTCGACAACGACGAGGTGGCGACCGAGCTGCGCGCGGCGTTTACGCGCGAACACGCGCTTCAGTGCGGCTATTGCACGCCCGGCATGCTGGCCTCGGCGCGCGACGTGGTGCTGCGCATGGACGATCCGTCCGAATACGATGTCCGCGTGGCGATGAGCGGCAATCTGTGCCGCTGCACCGGCTATGTCGGCATCATCCGCGCCACCATGAGCGTGTTGCAGGCGCGCCGCGCGCGCGGCATCGGGCCGCTCAACGGCGCCGGTCGCGAGGG
>JBDHSY010000342.1:0-3965 GCA_039808405.1 Xanthobacteraceae bacterium | reverse complement strand
CGTTCTCAAGAGCGTTTTCGCGCAGGTCGCGGGCGGGCGGGCGGGGGCAAGCGGGGTCAGCCCCCGTTGCCGTCCTTCTTGTCCTTGCCGGCGGCGGTCGCCGGGGAAGCATCCTCGGGCAGGCCGTCGCGCAGCTTGGCTTCGATCTTGGCGAGGTCGTCCGGCTCCGGCTTGAGGTCGCGCGCGTGCGCCCACTGGAAGCGGGCCTCCAGCCTGCGCCCGACCCGCCAGTAGGCGTCGCCCAGGTGATCGTTGATGGTCGGGTCTTCCGGCTTGAGGTCGATGGCCCGCTCGAGGTGTTTGACCGCGTTCTCGTAGTCGCCGATGCGGTAATAGGCCCAGCCCAGCGAATCGACGATGTAGCCGTCGTCGGGCCGGCTCTCGACCGCCTTGCGGATCAGCTTCATGCCGTCGTCGAGGTTGACGCCCTGATCGATCCACGAATAGCCGAGATAGTTGAGCACCTGCGGCTGCTCCGGCTGCAGTTCCAGCGCCTTTTTGAGATCGGCCTCGGCGCGCGGCCACTGCTTGGAGCGCTCCTCGCAGATGCCGCGGAAGTAATAATAGACCCAGTTGGTCTTGGCGGCATCGGGCAGGATGTCGATGGCCTGCGAATAGGTTTTGGCGCATTCGGCGAACTTCTTGCGGCCGCGCTCGATATTGCCGAGCGCAACCACCGCCTCGAGGTCGCCGGCATCCTCGGCGATGACGCGATGAAGAATCGCGATCGCCTCCTCGGTGCGGTCGGTGGCATCGAGGTTGGTGGCGAGCTGGATCTGGGCGTTGCGCTTGAGCGGCGAATTCGCCGGCACCTGCTCGTAGACCTTGATGGCCATCGGCGGCTTCTTCACCGATTCATAAAGGTCGGCGAGCGCCAGCATCGCCAGCGCATGACGCGGCTGGAGATAGAGCGCCAGCTGCAGATAGACCAGCGCCAGGTCCTCGCCGCCGCGCCGCGTCAGCGAGGCGCCGATGCCATAGAGCGCTTCGGCGGCGCCAGCCTGCGCGGTGTCGATGAGCGGCGCCAACTTCTTGCCGGCCTTCAACTCCCGCATCGCCTCGACCACCAGCGGATGGCGGGCGAGTTTCTTGTCGAACGCCTCGTAGACGGCGAGCGCGGCGTCGGTGCCCTTGTGGCGCGACAGCCAGCGCCCATAGGCGTCGACGATGCGCAGCGCCGAATCGTCGAGCTTGTAGGCGCGCTCGAATCGCACCCCCGCCTCCTTGTGGCGGCCGGCGGCATCGAGGATCAGGCCGGCATGGAGGTCCTTGAAGATCGGATACCATTCCGGCCCGTTGAGCTTGTCGATGGTCGCGATCGCCGCGCGGGTCTCGCCGGCGCCCTGGCTCGCCCATGCCGACAACAGCGTCGCCACCAGATCGGTGATCGGGCCGCGCACCGACTGCGCGATGTTCGGCTGGGCGGTCGCGTATTTCTTCTGCTTCAGCGCGCGCACGCCCATCACCAGCCGCGCCACGCGGTTGGACTTGTCGTTGGCGAGCACGCGCTCGGCCAGCGCCACCGCGTTGTCGATGTCGCCTTCGGCCAGCGCCGAGATGAAGGCGCGGTCGATCAGTTCGACGTTCTTCGGATCGCCCCGCAGGGCCGAGCGGTAGAAGGCGGCCGCGGCGGCGGCGTCGCGTTGCAGGCTGGCGTGGCGGGCCGCAAGATAGCTGCCGGCGACCGTCATCGCCTTCAGGTCGTCCTTGGTCGGAAACGCCGCCGGCGCTTCGGTTGCGCGGCTCGGGTTCGCCTCGGCCTGCGCCATCGCCACACCGGGCAGCACGGCGAGGAACGCGCAGGCGACAAGGGTCGAACGGTCGAAACGAAGGGACAGCATCGGCTCGCGTCAGCTCCAAGGTTCGGGGACGTTGCAGCGTCCGCGCGTGGCCCGATCGGCCCCGGCGCGCCCTGCCCCCGCCGCGCGGATCATCACCCGGGATCGGGCGGCGCACCATGCCGTGTTTGCCGCGCTCCCGCAAGGAAAGGCGGCACCCGCCGCAGCCTGCCTGCAAGCACCGCGACTGTGGCGGCAGCGTGACCGCACCCGGCGCCTTATGGTCACATGCCCTGGTAGTTCGGCCCGCCGCCGCCTTCCGGCGGAACCCAGGTGATGTTGCCGTTGGGGTCCTTGATGTCGCAGGTCTTGCAGTGGACGCAGTTCTGCGCGTTGATGACGAAGCGCGGGCTGCCGCCCTCCTCGACCCACTCGTAGACGCCGGCCGGGCAGTAGCGGTTCGACGGCCCGGCATAGACATCGTGTTCCGACGACTTCTGCAGCGCCATGTCGGCCACCTTGAGGTGGACCGGCTGGTCCTCCTCGTGATTGGTGTTCGACACGAACACCGACGACAGCCGGTCGAAGGTGAGCTTGCCGTCTGGCTTTGCGGCGGGCTTCGGCGCATGCGCCTTCGCCGGATCGAGCGTGGCGCGGTCGGGCTTGCCGTGCGGCAGCGTGCCGAACAGCGAAAAGCCGAACAGCGTGTTGGTCCACATGTCGAGGCCGCCGAGCGCGACGCCGAGCACGGTGCCGAACTTCGACCACAACGGCTTGACGTTGCGCACCTTGTGCAGGTCCTGTCCGACCGCCGAGCCGCGCCAGGCGTTCTCGTAATCGGTCAGTTCGTCGTTGGCCCGCTCCGCCGCCAGCGCCGCGGCGACGTGCTCCGCCGCCAGCATGCCGGAGCCCATGGCGTTGTGGACGCCCTTGATGCGCGGCACGTTGACGAAGCCGGCGGCGCAGCCGATCAGCGCCCCGCCCGGGAACGACAGCTTTGGCACCGACTGGTAGCCGCCCTCGGTGATGGCGCGCGCGCCATAGCCGAGCCGCTTGGCGCCCTCGAATACGTCGCGCACCGCGGGATGGGTCTTGAAGCGCTGAAACTCATCGAACGGCGACAGATAGGGATCGCTGTAGTTGAGATGCACGACGAAGCCGACGGCGACCAGATTGTCGCCATAGTGGTAGAGGAACGAGCCGCCGCCGGTCTTCATGTCGAGCGGCCAGCCGAACGAGTGCTGGATCAGCCCCTTCTTGTGCTTGCCCGGCTCGACCTGCCAGACTTCCTTCAACCCGATGCCGAACTTCGACGGCTCGCGGCCGGCGTCGAGGGCGAATTTGGCGATCAGCTGCTTGGTCAGGCTGCCGCGCGCGCCTTCGGCAAACAGCGTGTACTTGCCGAGCAACTCCATGCCGCGCGTGAACGACGCCTTCGGCTTGCCGTCGCGGCCGACGCCCATGTCGCCGGTGGCGATGCCGCGCACCTCGCCGCCCTCGCCGTAGATGACTTCCGCCGCGGCGAAGCCGGGATAGATTTCGACGCCGAGCGCCTCCGCCTGCGGCGCCAGCCAGCGGCACACGTCGCCGAGCGAGCCGATGTAACAATGGTGGTTGTTCATCAGGGGCGGCATCATGAAGTTGGGCAGCCGGATGGCGCCGCCGGCCGTCATCCAGAAGAAGCGGTCGTCGGTGACCCGGGTCTTGAGCGGACAGTCGGCATCCTCGCGCCAGGCCGGAACGAGCTTGTCGAGCGCCACCGGATCGATCACCGCGCCCGACAGGATATGCGCGCCGACCTCCGAGCCCTTTTCGACCACGACGACGGACAGTTCGGGGTTGATCTGCTTGAGCCGGATCGCGGCGGCGAGCCCCGAGGGGCCGGCGCCGACGATGACGACGTCGAACTCCATGGAGTCGCGGGGCGGCAGCTCTTCCTCGCTCATGGTGCGTCTCGCGTCTGGTCCAGAATGTTTCTAACCAGTTCGTTGTTCCTGATTTTGCCGCCGACCACAAGTCCTCCGGACCGCCGTCGCCCGTGCCCGCGCCGGAAAGACTGTTCCACTGGTGCGTCCGATTTCCTACACTGGGGTCCCATCCCGCAGTTGCATCGCCGCCATGTCCATCGACCGCCCACCCGCCCCGCACGACCTGCTCGCCTTCTATATCGAGGCCGGGGTCGATTGC
>JBDHSY010000341.1:0-3974 GCA_039808405.1 Xanthobacteraceae bacterium | reverse complement strand
CGCGCGCGGCGCGCCGTGGTCGAGCGTCGAGGCGCGGGCGGCGCCGAAGCACAGCGTGGCGCGGGTGGCGAGCCCGGCCTCGCCTTCGAGATCGACGCCGACGAAGGCGGTGGACTTGCCTTGCCGCAACAGCGTCGGGCGGATGCGCAATTCCCCCGTGGCCGGACCGACGAAGGCGAACTGCGCCGAGCGCAGCGGCGGCAGGCCGTCGCGATGGCGCAGCGCCGCCTCGACGCACAGCGCGCCGGCGAGCCCGCCATAGACGGTGCGGCCCTGCAGCCAGTCGTCGCTGACGCGGGTGACGAAGCTGTCGCCCTCGCGCGCGATCGCGGCGATCAGCTCGGAGAACGAGGTCATGGCCGCCGCCGTGCCGGCGCTCAGTAGCGGACGCGGAGCGGGCGGGAGAGATGGCCGGCCGGCACCCAGCGGCAGGCGAACGAGGTGTACTGGCCGTAGCGGCGGTCGTGCGATACGAAGCGCGCCACCTTGCCGTACTGCGCGCAATGCGCGCTCGCCAGCGCCCGGAAGTCGGCCTGGCCGACCAGCGCCGCCGAGATGATGCCGCCGGTGTCGTTGCCCTTGAACGGCGGCACGGTGTCGGCGTGCGCGGCCGCCGTCATCGTCAGCGCGCCGAGAGCCGCGAGCAGAACCGCCCCGAATCGTCGCATGGCATCCTCCGTTCGAATCTGCGCCACCATAGAGCAAGCCGGATGGGGTGTGAATCGGCGATCGCGGCGGCCGGTCGAATTGGCGGCGTGCTGTGGCGCGGCGGCACTTGACCTGCCGGTGGCTTCGCGGCACCGTCCGCGCATCGATCGTGGTGCCGACACGGCGGGATGGCTCATGGGATACGCCCTGACTTCGCTTAAAACCGCGCGGCGCGCCGCCGGCGCGGTGGCCGCGGCGCTGGCCGGGCTCGCGCTGGCGCTGCCGGCACAAGCCGCCAACCCGCTGGAACTGAACTTCTATCTGTCCGGCCCGCGCTATGACGGCGCGCTGCCGCCCTGCGAGGCGGCGCTCGGCACCATTTCCGCCGAGTTCGCCGAGAAGGAAGCGACGTTCTGGAATTCGGCGCTCCAGGTCTCCGGCTACTCGCAGGTGCGCGAGGTCGCGTTCCGGCCCTGGGTGTCGGCCCCGCAGGCGATCCCGCGCCGCTTCTGCTCGGCGCGCGCCGTGCTCAACGACGGCCGCTATCACACGGTCCGCTATTCCATCATCGAGGACGGCGGCCTTGCCGGCACGGGGCTCGGCGTCGAGTGGTGCATGGTCGGGCTCGACCGCAACTGGGCCTACAATCCGGCCTGCCGCGCGGCGCGGCCGTAATCCCGTCATGATGCGCGCAGTGCGGCGATGGCCGATCGGTCGGCGCGTGGCGGCCGCCGCGACGATGCTGGTCGCCGCGACGCTGGCGGCCGCGGCGCAGGATGCGCGCCGCGATATCCCCGGCCGGTTCGATTTTTACGTGCTGTCGCTGTCGTGGTCGCCGTCGTTCTGCGCGGCGGCGCGCGAGCGCGGGCAAATGGGGCGCTCGCAACAGATGCAGTGCGGTGGTCGGCCCTATTCGTTCGTGGTCCACGGCCTGTGGCCGCAATACGAGCGCGGCTATCCCGACTACTGCGAGCGCCCGGCGCCGCGGCTCGACCGCCGCATCGTCTCCGACATGCTCGACCTGATGCCGGCGCCCGGTCTTGTCTACAACGAATGGGACAAGCACGGCACCTGCTCCGGGCTCGGGCCGCGCGGCTATTTCGAGGCGGTGCGCAAGGCGCGGGCCGCGGTGAAGATTCCGCCGGAGTTTCTTCAGCTGTCGCAGCCCCGCACCGTGGCGCCGGTCGAGATCGAGAACGCGTTCCGGCGCGTCAATCCGGGGCTGTCCGCCGATGCCATCGCGGTCACCTGCGACCGCCACCGGCTGAGCGAGGTGCGCGTCTGCATGGACAAATCCCTGCGCTTCCGCGCCTGCGACGAGATCGACCGCCGCGCCTGCCGCAACAACCGCGTGACCATGCCGCCGGTGCGTTGAACACGCTGGCGGTCCGGGTGCGGCTGGCGTAAGCAGCGGCCATGAACTATCGCCACGCCTTCCACGCCGGCAATTTCGCCGATGTCGTCAAGCACATCGTGCTGACGCGGATGCTGACCTATCTGCACGACAAGCCGGCCGCCTTCCGGGTGATCGACAGCCATGCCGGCGCCGGGCTTTACGACCTGACCGGCCCCGAGGCCGCGCGCGGCGGCGAATGGCGTCTCGGCATCGCACGGCTGATGCAGGCGCGGCTGTCGCCGCAGGTGGCGGCGCTCGTTGCGCCCTATCTCGACATCGTGCGCGCCTTCAACGACGGCGGGGATTTGCGCGCCTATCCCGGCTCGCCGCTGATCGCCCGCGCGCTGCTGCGGCCGCAGGACCGGCTGACGGCGTGCGAACTGGAGCCGAAAGCGCGCAAGGCGCTGATCGCCGCGCTCTACAACGACGCGCAGGCCCGCGTCGTCGATCTCGACGGCTTCACCGCGCTCGCCGCGTTCGTGCCGCCGAAGGAGCGCCGCGGCGTGGTGCTAATCGACCCGCCGTTCGAGGCGCCGGACGAGTTTTCACGGCTGGCCGCCGGTTTTGCCGCCGCCTTCGCCAGATGGCCGACCGGCAGTTACCTCGTATGGTATCCGGTCAAGCGCCGCCGCGCCGCCGACGAGCTTGCCGCTGCGGTCGCGCAGGCGGTTGCCGCTGCGCCCTCGCAAGCCTCCGGGCTGCGCCTCGAATTCAGCGTGGCGCCGCCCGAGGAAGGCGGCGGGCTGGTCTCGGCCGGGCTTCTGATCGTCAATCCGCCGTGGACGCTGCGGGATGAGCTGAAACTGATCCTGCCGGACCTCGCCCGGCCGCTCGGGCAGGGCGGTCCCGGCCGTTTCCGCCTCGCGGCGCTTGACTAGGGGCTTGGCCAGGGGGGCTTGGCCCCACCTGAGCCGCCGCCGGCAAAAGCCCCGATCTTGCCATGGTCAATCGGGCCGGAACCGTATTATGCTTGACGCATCAGGAGCGGGCACACGCTCCAGCCCCGGGGAGGGGCGCGCAACGTTCGGGGAGAGGAGTTCGCGGATGGCAATGACGGGAACGGTCAAGTTCTTCAACGGGGAGCGCGGCTACGGCTTCATCAAGCCTGACGACGGGGGGCGCGACGTATTCGTCCATATCACCGCCGTCGAGCGCGCCGGCCTGAGGGACCTCATGGAAGGCCAGCGCATCAGTTTCGACGTCGAGCCCGACAAGAAGGGCAAGGGGCCGAAGGCAGTCAATCTCACGCTCTCCGCCTGAACGCGGGCGCGGCCCGGCCGCCCGGCGGTCACGGCGCCCCGCCCGCGCGCTCGGCGAGGCGCCGGGCGATGGCGCGAAAGTCCTGCCACGATTGCCGCTTGGAGCCCGGTTGCCGCAGCAGGTAGGCCGGGTGGAAGGTCGGCATCGCGCCGATCGTCCGCGAGCCGGTATCGTAGTCGAACCAGCGGCCGCGCGTGCGCACGATGCCGTCGGTGACGTTGAGCAGCGTCTGCGTCGAGGGCTTGCCGAGGCAGACCAGCACCTCCGGATCGACCAGTTCGATGTGCCGCTTGATGAACGGCAGGCAGATCTGCGTCTCGATCGGCGACGGGTCGCGGTTGCCCGGCGGCCGCCACGGGATGACGTTGGCGATGTAGGCGCTGTCGCGGCTGAGCCCGATCGCCGCCATCATGCGGTTGAGCAACTGGCCGGAGCGGCCGACGAAGGGCAGGCCCTGAAGGTCCTCGTCGCGGCCCGGCGCCTCGCCGACGAACATCAGCCGCGCCTGCGGGTTGCCGTCGGCGAACACCAGCCGGCTCGCGGTGACCTTCAAGGCGCAGCCGTCGAACCCCTCCATCAGCGCGCGCAGGTCCTCGAGGGTGGCGGCGGTGCGGGCCGCCTCGCGCGCCGACTGGATGGCGACGTCGGGCGGCGCGGCGTGGCCCGCCAA
>JBDHSY010000340.1:0-3974 GCA_039808405.1 Xanthobacteraceae bacterium | reverse complement strand
CCTCGAAGGTGGCGCCGACGATGATGTTGGCGTCGGCATCGACCTCCTCGCGGATGCGGGTGGCGGCTTCGTCCACCTCGAACAAGGTGAGGTCCTTGCCGCCGGTGATCGAGATCAACAGGCCGCGCGCGCCCTTCATCGACGAATCGTCGATCAGCGGATTGGCGATGGCGGCTTCCGCCGCCGTCAGCGCCCGCTTCTCGCCGCTCGCCTCGCCGGTGCCCATCATCGCCTTGCCCATCTCGCGCATCACGGCGCGGACGTCGGCGAAGTCGAGATTGATCAGGCCTTCCTTGACCATCAGGTCGGTGATGCAGGCGACGCCCGAATACAGCACCTGGTCGGCCATCGCGAAGGCGTCGGCGAAGGTGGTCTTCTCGTTGGCGACCCGGAACAGATTCTGGTTGGGGATGATCAGAAGGGTATCCACCACCTTGTGCAGCTCGGCGATGCCGGCTTCCGCGGTGCGCATGCGGCGCTGGCCCTCGAAGTGGAACGGCTTGGTCACCACGCCGACGGTGAGGATGCCCATCTCGCGCGCCGCCTTGGCGATCACGGGGGCCGCGCCCGTGCCGGTGCCGCCGCCCATGCCGGCGGTGACGAACACCATGTTGGCGCCGGACAGATGGTCGCGGATTTCGTCGATCACCTCCTCGGCAGCGGCGGCGCCGACGTCCGGCTGCGAGCCGGCGCCGAGCCCCTGCGTAACCTGCGTGCCCATCTGGATGATGCGCTCGGCCTTGGACAGGGTCAGCGCCTGCGCATCGGTGTTGGCGACGACGAAGTCCACCCCGGCGAGGCCGGCAGTGATCATGTTGTTGACGGCATTGCCGCCGGCGCCGCCGACGCCGAACACGGTGATACGCGGCTTCAGCTCGCTGATGTCGGGAATGTTGAGATTGATCGCCATGGTATGCCTCTCGTGTCCTCTCGATTAGGCGTGCTGTTTGCCGCTCTGTGCGCGGGCCGGGTTTGATGGGTGGTCCATGATCGTCAGAAGCCCTCGCGCAGCCATCGTCCGACCTTTCCGAAATAACCGTCCGTTCCGGTCCGCAGCTGCCGGGCATGGCGCGGTTCGACATGCTCCAGATGCGCGAACTGCGGATAGACCAGCAGGCCGGCGGGCACCGCGAACGACGGCCCCTTGGCCTCGTGCGGCAGCCGGCCGAAGCCGAGCGGACGGCCGAGCCGCACCGGGCGGTTGAGAATGCGGCTCGCCAGTTCCGGCATGCCGTTCAATTGCGCCGCGCCGCCGGACAGCACCACGCGCGCGCGCGGCGCGGCGGCGAACGGCGATTCGGCCAGCCGGTCGCGCACCATCTCGAAGATTTCCTCGGCGCGCTGGCGGATGATGTTGGCGATGGTGGCGCGGGAGACCACCTCTTCCTGGTCGCCGTCGTCGCCGGCGATCGGCACGCTCATCAGTTCACGGGCGTCGAGGCCGCCGGTCAGCACGCTGCCGTACAGCGTCTTGATGCGCTCGGCATCGGCGATGCAGGCGCCGAGCCCGCGCGCCAGATCCATGGTGATGTGCTGGCCGCCGACGGCAAAGCCGCTGGCATGCACGAAGCGGCCGCCGGAGACGACCGCAAGCGTGGTGGTGCCGGCGCCCATCTCGATCACCGCGGCGCCGATATCGGCCTCGTCGCCGGTCAACACCGACAGCGAGGCGACATAGGGCGCCGCCGCCATCGCCTCGACATTGAGGTGGCAGCGCTCGACCGCGAGCATCAGGTTCTTGGCCACCGTCGCATCGGCGGTGACCACGTTCATGTCGACGCCGAACGAGCGCGCCAGCATGCCGCGCGGATCGCGGATGCCGCTGACGCCATCGAGCGCGTAGCCGACCGGCAGGGCGTGCAGCACGGTGCGGCCGGCCCCGGTCGCATGGTGCATGCCGGTCGAGGTCAGGCGGCTGGCGTCTTCCGCCGTCACCGCGCCGCCGCGGATTTCGGTCGCGACCTCGATGAGCTGGCCGTTGAGCCGCCCGGCCGAGACCGAGACCAAGACCGATTCGACCTGCACCTTGGCCATCTTCTCGGCCGCCGCCACCGCCTGGCGCACCGCATGCTCGCACTCGGCGAGATCGATCACCGCGCCGGCCTTGACGCCGCGCGAGCGGATCTGGCTGTAGCCGATCAATTCGACCGCATGGCTGCGGCCGTGCAGCGCCTCGCTCGGCGGACAGGGCCGGAGGCGGGCGATCATGCAGGCGATCTTGCTGGTGCCGATGTCGAGCGCGGCCACCAGCGCCGTACGGTTGTGCGGCGTCGGGCGCGTCTTCGGGGTCTGGCCGCGATCGAGTGCGGTCATGCGTTGCCCGCCTTGCGTTTGGCTTTCTTGTCCTTGTCGAGCGCATCAAGGCGCGCCTTCGCCGCCTCCTCCGACAACCGTACCGTGACCCGGTCGGACAGCCGCAGATCGACCACCGTGATGTCGCGCGCGAACAGCTGCTGGTCGCGGTCGAGCCGCGCCAGCTTGTCGAGCGCGCGGCTGACATCGTGCTCGGGCAGACGGATATCGAGCCCGTTGTCGAGCCGCAGATTCCAGCGCCGCTCGCCGACATAGACCGCGGCCTTGACCCGCGGCTTGAGGGTCGGATAGCGCGCAACGAGAGCGAGGAAATCGCGGGCGTGGGTTTCGGCGCCGTGGCCGACCACCAGCGGCAGCGTGGCGAAGCGCCGCGTCACATAGGAATCGAGCACCGCGCCGTCGTCGGCGATCACGGCGAGCTGGCCGTCGCGCTGCCACAGCGCGAACGCCTTGCGCTCGGTGACGTCGATGCGCAGATGGCCGGGATAGAGCTTGAGCACGGTCGCGTCGGCGATCCACGGGTTGGCCTTGAGCCGGTCGCGCACGGTCGCGGCATCGAGGAACAACAGCGAGGAGCGGCCGTTGACGCCGCCGATCGCGAGAATCTCGTCGTGCGACAACTGCCTGCTGCCGTCGATGGCGACGGAGGCGATGCGGAAGCCGGCGACATTGGCGGCGGCGTTGCGGGCGTCGCTCAGCGCCGCGGCCACCTCGTCGAGATGGCCACCCTTGACGACACCGAACGCGGCGCTGCCGCACACCAGAACCAGCGTCATGGTCAACACGGCGCGGCGCGGCGCGTAGCGCTCGACCAGCGCAACGATGCGGCCGGCATGGTCGTGCCGCGCCGGACGCGCGAGCGCCGGCGGCCGGCGAAACGCCTGCGCCACCAGCGCGGCCGCACTGCGCGCCGCACCGGCTGCCATACCGGACCTGAGCCTCACGTCTCTCAGCGATTCAGTGAGGCGTCTTCCACCATCCATTGCACGAGCTCGTCAAAGCTGATGCCCGCATGCGCCGCGAGCTCTGGCACAAGGGACGTCTCGGTCATGCCGGGTTGGGTGTTCACTTCGAGGCAGACGAGCCCGCCTGTTCCCTCGATGCGATCGTCGTAACGGAAATCCGCACGACTCACGCCCCGGCAGCCAAGCGCCCGATGCGCCGCCAGCGTTAACCTTCGTGCCTCCTGGTAAACAATTGGTAAAACCTGTGCGGGCAGGATGTGTTTTGATGCGCCCGGAGAATACTTTGCCTCGTAGTCGTAGAACCGCACGACGGGCACGATCTCGATCACGCCCAGCACCTCGTCGTTAACGACCGCGCAGGTCAGCTCCTTGCCGGCGATGTATTTTTCAACCAGAACGTGTTCGCCGTGGCTCCAGTCGTCGCGAAACAGTTCCTGCGGCGGATGGGCGTGCTCCTCGGTGACGATGAACACGCCGACGCTGGAGCCGTCGGCCACCGGCTTGATGACGTAAGGGGGCTGCATGACGTGCGCCTTCGCCACCTCGGCGCGCGGCAGGGTCATGCCCTGCGCCACCGGGATGCCGGCCGCGGCCAGCACCGTCTTGGCCAGGTCCTTCTGCATGGCGAGCGCCGAGGCCAGCACGCCGGAGTGGGTATAGGGAATGCGCAGCATCTCCAGCACGCCCTGCATGCCG
>JBDHSY010000339.1:0-3987 GCA_039808405.1 Xanthobacteraceae bacterium | reverse complement strand
ATGGCATTGACGCCGGCGCCGATCTTCTGGATCAGCTTGAGCTTCGGCGCGGCCGCGAGGGTCGCCGCGGTGACCGGCGTGACCACCTGGAGCAGCACCTCGGCGTCACGCAGTTCGGCGAGGAAGCCCTCGCCGTCCTGCTCGCCGACGACCGTGATGCGCGGCAGGGCGACCTCGGCCAGCCTTGCCCGCAGCCGCTGCCCGGCGTTGAATTGCAGCACCGCCTTCATCGCCCTGATCGCCCCGTCCCCTGCCCGCGCGGGAAAGGTACCGCTTTTTTCCCCGCGATTGAAAGCCGGATGTTGATATCGTAGTGCCACGGGCGCCCCCGCCCGCGACGAGAACGGACCACCATGACCGACGACGATACGCTGACCGCGCGCCTGGAGCGCCTCGAAATCCGCGTGGCCTATCAGGACGAGACGATCGAGACACTGAACGCCACCATCACCGCGCAGTGGCGCGAGATCGACCGCCTGACGCGGCTGTTCGGGCAGCTCGACGACCGCCTGCGCGAGGCCGAGAGCCGCCCGGCCGGCCCGCCGCAGAGCGAGCCGCCGCCGCCGCATTATTAGGCTAGAGCCTCGCCAAGCGATCCGTTTTGGTCATGCCCGCGCTTGTCGCGGCCATAGCGGCAGACATTCATCGTTCTAACTCTCGTCGCGGAAATAGGGCTCGACCGTGCCGCTGAGCTTGATCGTCACCGGGTTGCCAAAACGGTCCCTGGCGCTGCCGGCGGCGACACGCACCCAGCCTTCGCTGACGCAATATTCCTCGACATTGGTCTTCTCCACGCCACGAAAGCGCACGCCGATATCGCGCTCCAGCACCTCGGCGTCGTAGAACGGGCTGCGCGGATCGGTGGAAAGACGGTCGGGAAGTCGGGCGGGCTCGTCGGTCATCGGCACCTCGCGGACGGCGGAGTTTTGCGATTCGTCGGGGGCCACCAAACGCAAATCGCACAGGTTGCGCAAGAGCAGCCTCAAGGCGCCCGCACGGAAAACGCTACGCGCCCCAGCTGCGTTCGAGCACGCCGAGCCAGTTGCGGTGGCAAATTTTCTCGATCAAGGCGTCACCAAAGCCGCGCGCGCGCATCGCGGCGATCAGCGCCGGCAGTCCCGACACGGACCCCATGCCGGCGGCAATCAGCGCGCCGTCGAAATCCGAGCCGAGCGCCACGCCGTCCTCGCCGAGGCGCTCGACCATGTAGGCCAGATGATCGACCACCACGTCGATCGGCGTATCGGCGTTGCGCGCTCCGTCGGGCCGCAGAAAGCTCACCGCATAGTTGACGCCGACCAGCCCGCCGCTGTCGCGGATCGCCGCGAGCTGCCGGTCGGTCAGGTTGCGCGAGGCGGCGCAGATCGCATGTGCGTTGGAGTGCGTCGCCACCAAGGGCGCGTTGCTCAACCGCGCCACGTCCCAGAAGCCGGCCTCGTTGAGATGCGACAGGTCGATCAGAATGCGCAGATCGTTGCAGGCGGCGACGAGCCGCTTGCCGGCCTCGGTCAGGCCGGGGCCGATATCCGGCGACGACGGAAAGCGGAACGGCACCCCGAAGCCGAACATGTTCGGCCGGCTCCACACCGGGCCGAGCGAGCGCAGGCCCGCCTGATGCAGCACGTCGAGCATGGCGAGATCGGCGTCGATCGCCTCGGCACCCTCGATGTGCAAGACGCTCGCGAGCGCGCCGTCCGCCATCGCCGCGCGAACGTCGGCAACGTTGCGACAGATACGCACCCGCCCCTCCGACGCCCGCGCGATGCGCACCAGCAGCGCGGCCATGGCGAGCGTCGCCGCTTGCGCCTCGGCAAGCCCGACCTCCTCCGGCTCGTGCGCACCGGGGCCGAGATTCTGCGTCCCCTCGCCGGCCTTGTCGCCGGCCTTGCCTTTCGCCGCGGCAACAGCGGCCGCCGCCTGCGCCCGCGACGGCACGAAGATCGCGAACATGCCGCCGGCAAAGCCGGCCGCGCGGGCCCGCGGCAGATCGAGGTGGCCGGCGCCGCCCTGCCCGTCGAGGAACGCCGCGACCGGATCGCCGCCGCCGAGATGCAGCCGCAGCAGCACGTCATTGTGCCCGTCGAACACGGGAACGGGAGCGGGAGAAGTCATCGCGGCCTGCCTCGATCGCGCCTCGCGGCACGCGGCCGCCATGCCGGTATCGCGCGCCCGTCCACGCCGCGCAAGCCTTCCTCTTTCACCAGCGATATTTCATGCCGGCGTAGACCGCCCGCCCCGTGCCCGGCTCGAACAGCATCGCATTGGGCGTGGCGCGGTCCAAAATGCTGGCGCTGGCGACATAGGCGGTGTTGGCGAGGTTGCGCGCCTCGACATAGGCCGAGAACGGCCCGCCATCGTCGAACCCCGCCTTGAGGCCGACGATGGCGTAAGGCTCGGTCATCAGCGTGTTGGCGCTATCGACATAATAGGCCTGCGGCACCCATTCGAGGTTCGGGCCGATGTAGAAGCCCGTGGGGTGCTTGTACAAAAGCTCGGCGCGCACGAAATGACGCGGCGCGCCCGGCAAAAGGTTGTTGCCGAACAGCGGGTCGTTGTCGAAGCGGAAGTCGTTGAAGGTGTAGGCGACGTTGAGCCACAGCTTGTCGGGCGCCTCGACCGGCACCAACAGTCCCTTCAGCACCGCCGCGCCGACACCGGCCTCGATGCCCTGATGAACCGTGCGGTCGGCATTGGTCACCTGACAATTGCCGAACGCGCTGTAGAGGCATTGCAGTTCATCGCGGATGCTGGCGCGATAGAGCGTCACCTCCCAGGCGAGGTCCGGCCGGTGCATGCGGGTGCCGACCTCGTAGGTGGTGGCGCGCTGCGGCCTGATTTTCGTCCAGTCGATGCTGGCGACCGCCGAGCCTTCGCCGAAGCTCGGCACCTCCGCGCTGCGCGACACGTTGGCGAACACCTGCCAGTCCGGATCGACCTGCCATAACAGCCCGGCCTTCGGCGACCACAGGTCGAACGAGGTGCGGCCGGACTGGTCGCCGTTGCTCAGGAAGTGGTCGGCGCGGTCGCGCGTGGCGTGCAGAAACTGCGTGCCGGCCACCACGGCGACGTTCGGCACCACGTAGAACGAATCCTCGATATAGGCCGCGGTGTTGGTCGAGCGGTCGAGCGACGACGACAGCAGCGCGCCCTTGCGGCCGCCGACATTGGCATACTGCCTGTTGTCGATGCGGCCGTTCAGCACGTTGACGCCGGCCACCAGCCGGTTGCGGAACGCGCCGATGCGGCGGTCGTCGGTGACGCGGGCGAAGCCGCCGTAGTCGTTATAGCGGTAGTCGAGCCACTGAAAGATCGGGTGCATCAGGTGGCGGTCGATGGCGAAGGCGCCGAATTCCACCTTGGTGTCCTCGAAGCGGATCGTCGTCTTGTTGGCCACGCGCACGGTGTCGATGTTGCGCTGCTGGTCGAGCGCGACGTTGTTGGGCGCCGCCAGCCACGGTGTCGTCAGCGCCATCTGCCGCGTCACCGTGCCGGGAATGCGCTGACGCACGCTGTTGGCGTTGACGTAAAAGCGCGTCTCGAAATCCGGCGAAACCTGGTAACCGACGTTGGCGCTGAGCCGAAGCGAATGGCCGTCGCTGTGCTCGCGAAAGCCTTGCGCGGTCTGCCCGGAGGCGGTGACAAAGCCGTCCCACGGTCCGTTGGCGCCGCCGGCATTGGCTTGCAGGCGGGCGAAGCCGAAGGCGCCGATATCGAGCGAGGCGCCGTTGGGGAACGGGTCGCGCCCGGTGCGGGTGACGAAGTTGATGGCGCCGCCCAGCGAATTGGCACCGAAGCGTAGCGCGTTCGCGCCCTTGTAGACCTCGGTGTATTTGGTGGCGGTCGGATCGATCTCCTGAAAGTCGCCGTAGCCGTCGGCGGTGTTGATCGGAATGCCGTCCATATAGAGCTGCACGCCGCGCAGGTGAAAGTTGCGCGACAGGCTGGAGCCGCGGATCGACAGCCGCGTGTCGTCGCCCCATTTCGGCT
>JBDHSY010000338.1:0-3994 GCA_039808405.1 Xanthobacteraceae bacterium | reverse complement strand
CCAGCGCCTGCGGGGTCAGCGGCGGCGCCGCAGGTGCGGCGGCGGCCGTGGTGGCCGGCACGGCAGGGTCGGGGGCACCGCCGCCGAGCGGCAAGGTCTGCGGCGAGGTTATCGCCGGGGCCACCGGCGCGGCGGCGCTTTTCAGCCGCTCGTCGGGGACGACGCCGGACGGATCGATCTCGGAATACTCGGCGACGCGGCGCGTCAGCGTGGAAAACTCCATCGCCTTGAGAAAGGCGATCAGCTGCCGCGCATCCGGCTCGTGCACGGCAAGGTCGTCGAGCGGCACCGCGAGGGCGACGTTGTCGTCGAGCAGCACCAGCTTGCGCGACAGCCGCGCCTGCTCGGCATGGGTCATCAGCGCCTCGCGGCGCTTGGGCTGCTTGATTTCGGCGGCGCGGGCGAGCAGCGTGTCGAGGTCGCCGTAGTCGGTGATGAGTTGCGCCGCGGTCTTGACGCCGATGCCGGGCACGCCCGGCACGTTGTCCACCGAGTCGCCGGCCAGTGCCTGCACCTCCACCACCTTGTCGGGCGGCACGCCGAATTTCTCGATCACCTCCGGCACGCCGAGGCGGCGGTCCTTCATGGTGTCGTAGAGTTCGACGCAGTCGTTGACGAGCTGCATCAGGTCCTTGTCGGAGCTCACGATGGTGGTGCGCGCGCCGCGCTCGCAGGCGAGCCGCGCATAGGTGGCGATCAGGTCGTCGGCCTCGAAGCCGGCCTGTTCGAGGCAGGGCAGTTCGAATGCGTGGACCGCCTCGCGGATCAGCGCGAACTGCGGCACGAGGTCGTCGGGGGCCGGCGGGCGGTGCGCCTTGTATTGCGGGTACAGTTCGTTGCGGAACGTCACCTCGGACTTGTCGAACACCACCGCGAGGTGGGTCGGCCGTTCCTCCGGCGGCATGTCGCGCAACAGTTTCCACAGCATGTTGCAGAAGCCGAGCACGGCGTTGATCTGCAAGCCGTCCGACTTGCGGTTGAGCGGCGGCAGCGCGTGATAGGCGCGGTAGATGTAGGACGAGCCGTCCACCAGGAACAGGTGGCCGCCGCCGGTGGCGGGCGCAGGCGCGGGACGGGCGGGAACGGCGGGGCTGGGCTTTTTCGGCATGGCGGCAATGTAGGGATTTTTGCCGCGATTGATAGCGGCCGTTTCGGGCCGTTGTGGACCGCTATTCCGCCGCCTGCAGCGCCGGGCGGGCCTTGCGCGGGGCGATCCAGAACGCGTCCGGCCGCTCGAACAGGAAGCGGGCGCGGGTGTTGCGCGTCGCCCACCAGATCGCCAGCGCGCCGATCACCCCGATCGCCGTCACCAGCACCGAGACCGTGCCGACGTCGCCGATCAAGCCGCTCTTCAACAGCACGATGCGCGAGACCGCCATCGGCAGGAAGAAGGCGAGATAGATGACGATGGAATGCTCGCCGCAATAGCGCAGCCAGTCGAGCCGGTTCATCCTGGCGAGCAGCGCGCCGACCACGATGATGGCGCCGGCGCCGGCAAGCCCGAGCGCCAGCGACACGCCGGGCAGGTGCGAATAGCCCTCGAACACCACGACGCCGTTGACAAGCGCCCATGCCACCAGCGCGGCGACGGCGATACCCGGCCGCGCCTGCGCGCCGCGCGCCAGCGCGAACACGGTGCCGGCGGCGACGTAACCGGTGTAGATGTAGACGAACCGGGCGCAGAACTCGTCGATCGCGGTCCAGCCGGTGTGGATGGCGGCGGCTTCGAGCACGGCCGCGATCAGCCAGACGATCAGCGGCGGGACGCGTTTCGTCAGCTTGATGACGACGAAGAACACCGGCAGCATGTAGATGAACCACAGCGTGCCGAACGGCTCGATGTACGACAGGAGGTAAAGCTGCGCGACGTGGGCCCAGCCGTGTTCGGCGGCGAACGCCGGCGCCTTGAAGGCGAACTGGATCGTCACCCACAATGCGTAGAAATAGGCGAAATGCACCACCTTGCGGTCGAGATAGGTGCGCCAGTCGCGGTCGATGACCAGCGCCAGGAACAGCCCCGAGATCAGGAAGAAGTCCGGCATGCGGAAGGGCCGCGCGAACTCGACCACCGCGTTCATGAAGCCGGTGCGGCCGGCGGCGGCCTCGACGCCGAGTACCGAGTGCATCATCACCACCATGACGATGCAGATGCCCTTGGCGTAATCGACCCAGTCGATGCGCGAGGGGGATGAGGCGGCCTTGCCGGCCGTGGCTGCTGGCATGTCCATCGTTCCTGTCCGACCCCGGCCTTTCTTAGCCGTGTTTCGCCGGCGAGGGAAACCGGATATGAGGCGGTGGTAAACCGCGGGGCGCGGATTAACCATGTGGGGTGGGCGGCATGCGCATCGCGATGATCGGAACTGGCTATGTCGGGCTGGTGTCGGGTGCCTGCCTTGCCGATTTCGGCCACCGCGTCACCTGCGTCGATAGCGACGGCGACAAGATCGCGGCGCTCAGGCGCGGCGAGATTCCGATCTACGAGCCGGGGCTGGACGCGCTGGTGGCCGCCAACACGGCGGCCGGGCGGCTCGACGTCTCGACCGACCTTGCCGCCGCGGTCGCCGACGCCGACGCCGTGTTCATCGCGGTCGGCACCCCCTCGCGGCGTGGCGACGGCCATGCCGACCTGAGCTACGTCCACGCGGCGGCCCGCGAGATCGCGGCCGCTTTGCGCGGCTTCACCGTGGTCATTACCAAGTCCACGGTTCCGGTCGGCACCGGCGACGAGGTCGAGCGGTTGATCCGCGAGGCCAACCCCGAGGCCGACGTCGCGGTGGCGTCAAACCCCGAGTTCCTGCGCGAGGGCGCGGCGATCCGCGACTTCAAGCACCCCGACCGCATCGTCGCCGGCATCGAGGACGAGCGCGCGCGCAAGGTGATCGACGAGATCTACCGGCCGCTCTACCTCAATCGCGCGCCCTTGATGTATACCGGGCGCCGTACCGCGGAGCTGATCAAGTACGCCGCCAACGCCTTCCTCGCCACCAAGATCACCTTCATCAACGAGATCGCCGACTTGGCCGAGCGCGTCGGCGCCGACGTGCAGGAGGTGGCGCGCGGCATCGGCCTCGACAACCGCATCGGGCCGAAATTTTTGCACGCCGGCCCCGGCTTCGGCGGCTCGTGCTTTCCCAAGGACACCCGCGCGCTGATGCAGACCGCGCGCGATCACGGGGTGCCGCTGCGCATCGTCGAGGCGGTGCTGGCGGTCAACGAGGCGCGCAAGCCGGCGATGGCGGGCAAGGTGGCGGCCGCGCTCGGCGGCGAGCTGCGCGGCCGCGAGATCGGCGTGCTCGGGCTCGCCTTCAAGCCCAACACCGACGACATGCGCGAAGCGCCGTCGATCGCGCTGATCGCCGCGCTGATCGCGGCGGGCGCGCAGGTGCGCGCCTACGATCCGGCCGCCATGGCGCAGGCCAAGGCCGCGCTGCCGGACATCCGCTACTGCCGCGATGCCTATGCCTGCGCCGAGGGCGCCGACGCGCTGGTGCTGGTCACCGAGTGGGAAGAGTTTCGCGCGCTCGACCTTGCCCGGCTTAAAGCAGCGATGCGCCGCCCGGTGATGGTCGATCTGCGCAACGTCTACCGGCCCGAGGAAATGGCGGCGCTCGGCTTTGCTTACGAGAGCATCGGGCGCGGGGCACGCCCGCGTTGATGCGCGCCGCCTCGCAGCCATTGCCGATCGATGCGGTGCTGGGCGAGCTTCGTGCCGCGCTCGCCGCGCACAATGCGGCCGTGCTGGTGGCGCCGCCCGGCGCCGGCAAGACCACCCGCGTGCCGCTGGCATTGGTCGATGAGCCATGGGTCGCGGGCCGGAAAATCATCGTGCTGGAGCCGCGCCGCATCGCCGCCCGTGCCGCCGCGGCGCGCATGGCAGCGACGCTCGGCGAGCGTGTCGGCGAAACGGTGGGCGTGCGCGTGCGCTTCGGCAGCCAGGTGTCGCGCGACACCCGCATCGAGGTGGGGACCGAGGGCATCTTTAGCCGCCTCGTTC
>JBDHSY010000337.1:0-3995 GCA_039808405.1 Xanthobacteraceae bacterium | reverse complement strand
CACGGGGAACTTGCTGCCGCCGGGCGCGATCGACATGCCGTCATTGTCAGGCGTTTGCGCAAGTCCTCCGGGGGCTGACCGGCCGGCGCCACATGCAGCCTGCCCGCCGTTGTCGTCAGCGTCGGTCACCGGGACTGCTCTCTTCGAGGTGCGGCGCTCGCCGCGGGAATCCACCGATGTCCGAGACTGCTCCGCAGCAACAATTGCTCCACCTGGTGATGGGCGGCGAACTGACCGACCTCACGCAAAATACCTTCAAAGACCTGTCCAAGGTGGATATCGTCGGGGTCTATCCGAACTATGCCACGGCCTATGCCGCGTGGCGGGCCAAGGCACAGCAGACCGTCGATAGCGCCCATGTGCGCTACTTCATCGTCCACCTGCACCGCCTGCTCGATCCCGGCCAACCCTCCGCCTGACGCGATGTCGCTGCGCAGACTGCTACGCTCCGCCTTCGTCCAGCGGGCCGCCGGCTTTATCGGTGCGGAATACCTGCGGCTGGTATGGCTGACCAACCGATTCCGCTATGATCCGGCCAACGTCTACGACGTCGTCGAGCCGTACATGCCGATGATCATCGCGTTCTGGCACGGACAGCATTTCATGATGCCGTTCCTCAAGCGCCCGCAGGACCGCGCCAAGGTGCTGGTGTCGCGCCACGCCGACGGCGAGATCAACGCCATCGCGGCGGGACGGCTCGGCATCGGCGCGGTGCGCGGCTCCGGCGATCACAACGGTGCCTTCCACCGCAAGGGCGGCGTCACCGCCTTCAAGGAGATGGTGCGCACGCTGGAGGGCGGCTTCAACATGGCGCTGACCGCTGACGTGCCGAAGGTGGCGCGCAAGGCCGGGCTCGGCATCGTCATGCTGGCGCGCGAGAGCGGCCGGCCGATCATTCCGGTGGTGATCGTCACCAGCCGCTTCATCCGGCTGAACAACTGGGACCGCACCGTGATCCCGCTGCCGTTCGGGCGCGGCCTGATCATGGGCGGCGAGGTCGTCACCGTGCCGCCGGACGCCGACGCGGCGGCGCTGGAGGTGGCGCGGGCGCGGCTGGAGAGCGAACTCAACGATGCCACCCGCCGCGCCTATGCGGCGCTCGGCCGGCCGCACGGGCTGGATCATGGATAGCCGGCTGCCGCTGTCGCTGCGGGCCTACCGCAAGCTGTCGGCGGCGGCGACCCCGCTTGCCGGCCTGATCATCCGGCAGCGGCTCAGGCAGGGCAAGGAAGACGCAAGCCGGGCCGGCGAGCGGCGCGGCGTCAGCGCCGCCGCGCGCCCGCACGGGCCGCTGATCTGGGTTCACGGCGCGAGCGTCGGCGAAGTGCTGGCCGCTGCGGCACTGATCGAGGAATTGCGCGCGCGGGGGTTTTCCGTGCTGCTCACCTCGGGAACGGCGACGTCGGCGGCGGTGGTGGCCAAGCGCTTCCCGCGCGAGGTCATCCATCAGTTCATTCCTTACGACGCGCCGCGCTTCGTCGCGCGCTTTCTCGATCACTGGCGGCCCGACCTCGCGCTGTTCGTCGAATCCGACCTGTGGCCGAACCTGATCCTGACCGCGGCGCGCCGGCGCGTGCCGATGGTGCTGATCAACGGTCGCATGTCGCCGCGCTCGTATCCGCGCTGGCAGCGGTTCTCGCAGACGATCGGCGCGCTGCTCGGCCGCTTCGATCTGTGCCTTGCGCAGTCGCAGACGGATGCCGCGCGCTTTGCCGCGCTGGGCGGCCGCGACGTACGCATGACCGGCAACCTCAAGCTCGACGTGCCGGCGCCGCCCGCCGACCAGGCACGGCTCGACCGCCTGCTCGGGGTGACGCGTGGCCGCGAGGTGATCGTGGCGGCCTCGACCCATCCGGGCGAGGAGGAGATCGTGAGGGCGGCGCATCGCCGGCTGGCCGCGCGGGTGCCGTCGCTGCTGACGGTGATCGTGCCGCGCCATCCCGCGCGCGGCGCGGCGGTCGCCGAGGCCATCGCCGCGACCGGGCTCAAGGTGGCGCTGCGCTCGCAGGAACGGCTGCCCTCGGCCACCACCGACATCTATGTCGCCGACACCATGGGCGAACTGGGGCTGTTCTATCGCCTCGCGCCGATCGTGTTCATGGGCGGCTCGCTGGTCCCGCACGGCGGGCAGAACCCGATCGAGGCGGTCAAGCTCGGCGGGGCCATCGTTCACGGCCCGCACGTCTTCAACTTCGCCGAGGTCTATGATGCGCTCGATGAGGCGGGCGGCGCGCTGCCGGTGGCCGACGAGGCCGCGCTGGTCGCGCAACTCGGCCACCTCATCGCCAACCCGGCGGCGCGCCATCGGGTGCTGACGGCGGCCGAGGACGTGGTGGTCGACCTGGGCGGGGCGCTGCAGCGCACGCTTCACGCGTTGCAGCCCTATCTTCTGCAACTGCGATTCGAGAGCGGCGCGCGCGATGCGTGAGCCGGCGTTCTGGTATCAGCCACCCTCGTGGCAGGCGCGCCTGCTGGCGCCGGCCGCTGCGCTGTACGGCCGGATCGCGGCGCGGCGCATGGCGGCGGAGGGCGAGCGGGCCGGCATTCCGGTGGTGTGCGTCGGCAACTATCACGTCGGCGGCGCCGGCAAGACGCCGACGGTGATCGCGCTCGTGGCGCTGCTGCGCGAACTGGGCGAGGTGCCGGCGATCGTCAGCCGCGGCTACGGCGGGCGGCTCAAGGGGCCGGTCGCGGTCGATCCCGCCCGTCATAGCGCCGCCGACGTCGGCGACGAGCCGCTGATGATGGCAACGCGGTTGCCGGTGGTGGTGGCGCGCGACCGCGCCGCGGGCGGGCGTTTTGCCAAGCGCCACGACGCCAGCGTGGTGCTGCTCGACGACGGCTTCCAGAATCCTGGCCTCGTCAAGGACGTGTCGCTGATCGTCATCGACGCCCGGCGCGGTGTCGGCAATGCCCAGGTGTTTCCGGCCGGGCCGCTGCGCGCGCCGCTGATGCCGCAAATGGTGCGCACCGATGCGCTCGTCGTGGTCGGCAACGGCACCGCGGCCGACGGCGTGATGGCCGAGATTGCCACCCATGGCGGCCTTGTGTTCCGCGCGCATCTGGCGCCCGTCGAAACTCATCTTGCGCCGCTGCGCGGCCGTCGCGTGCTGGCCTTTGCCGGCATCGGCGATCCGCAGCGGTTTTTTACGACGCTACGCGACAACGGCGTCGAGGTGGTCGAGGAACGGATATTCGCCGACCATCATCCTTACGTTGCAGCCGAGATCGGCGACCTTCGGGAGGCGGCGATGCGGCAGGGGCTGATCGTGGTGACGACCGAAAAGGACATGGCGCGGCTCGCCAGCGACCCCGCGCTGGCGCCGCGCATCGAGGATATCGCGGCGTTTCCGGTGACGCTCGGCTTTGCCGACGAGGACGGTCTCAAGGCGTTCCTGAGCCGGCGGCTCAAGGACGCGCGGGCGAAATAATGATCCGGGGTTTTCGTTACGAGGCGGACCTGGTCCCGTTGGCCGCGTCGGGAAAGTGCCGCTCCAATACCGCAGCCGGTGTTGCGTAGGCTTCCTGGCGATCGACGCTCCAGTACTTCAATTCGTCCAGCGGGATGTGCTCGCCGGTGACCGCGCACAGCACGTAGGAGCCGGGCGACACCACCCGGAAATCGCCGTCGAGATACTGGACCTTGGCTTCGCCCTGGCCGGAGGGGCCGAATCTGTTGAGCACGTCGCTCTCCCCGATCGATCGCGCCTATAGATAGGGACTGCCGGCCGGCAGGTAAACCCGGAAGCCCGGAGCATGATCCCGAAAAAGCCTGCCCTCGGGCTTGACCCGAGGGTGGGAACCGGTTTTCGGGCAAGATCATGCTCGAACGAAAAGATATTCGACAAGGCTGATTCAACGTCGGTTGAATTAGTCTCTAGAATAGATCGCCCTGATCGCCGCCGCGCTGGCGCCCGCGGCGCGCCGCCGGCCGGGCCGCGCCCGAGGGCGCGCCATCGGCGGTTGCGCCGAGATGGCCGTCGGCGAACTCGATG
>JBDHSY010000336.1:0-3998 GCA_039808405.1 Xanthobacteraceae bacterium | reverse complement strand
CCACCGGCTCGGTGGCCGCGCAGTGCGCCATCGCCCGCCGCCTCGATCTCGCCGCGCCGGTCGCCGCCGCGATCGCCGAGGTGGGCCAGCCGGAAGCGACATTGGCGCTGATCGAGAACGTGCTGGCCGAAGTGCCGGCATTCTCGCTGTCGCGCATCATCGCCCGCCACGGCCATCTCGCCGCGATCCGCGAAACGCTGCTGGCGCGCGACGATCTGCCGACGGCCTGCCGGCTCGCGCTGGTGACGCGGCTGTCGCAGACGCTGTCGTCGTTCGTCGCCGAGCGCGACTGGCTCGGCGCCGACCGTGCTCGCGGCATTGCCGAGGAGGCGCTGGCGCGCGCCGTGCTCAGCCTCGCGGCGACGTCGTGCGAGGACGACCTCGACCTCCTGATCGATCATCTGCGCCAGAGCGGCCAGCTTACCGCCGGGCTGCTGCTGCGCGCGCTGATGTCCGGCAACCTCGACCTTGTCGGCGAGGCGCTGGCGCAGCTCTCCGGGGTGCCGGCCGCGCGGGTCGCCGCGCTGATCGAGGCGGGCGGCGGCGTCGGGCTGGCGGCGCTGCTCGGCCGCGCCGGCCTTCCGGCCTCGACCATCCCTGCATTCCGCGCGGCACTGAAAGAGGGGCGCGAGACCGGGTTCGCCGCGCCCGCTGGCGGGCTGTCGCGGCTCAACCGGCGGCTGGTGGAGCGGGTGCTGGCGGCTTGCGAGCGCGATGCGGCGGCCGATGCCGGCCTGCTGGTGCTGCTGCGGCGCTTCGCGATGGAGGCGGCGCGCGAGGAGGCGCGGCTGTTCTGCGACGAACTGGTGGCCATGGATGAGACGCCCGTTGCGATCGCCCGTCGCGCGGCTTGACCGGAACAGACCATGAGCCCCGCGCGTCCCGGATGCCGCGCGGCATGAAATGCCGCGATGCCGATCCGGGACCGTTCCAGATACAGCTTCCGTGACGATCCCGCGTCTGCGCCGCAGCGTTGCACGGCTGCGTCGCGCGCGGAATACAGGATGGGGGCGGTCCGAGTCTCGGTGTCAGTCGGGCGCGATGCTCGGCGCCAGCACCGCTTCGAGATGCTCGGGCCGGTCGCGGTTGGCCCGCGTCAGGTAATCGTCGGCGAGCATGCGCAATTGGACGCTCAGTTCCTCGGCCATGCCCGGCTTGCGCACCGCCGCGTTCTCGCGCACGAAAGCCACGATGGCATCGACATGGTGGCCGATCAGCCCGCCCGGCACCTTGGTCAGGTCGGGCGCGTGCTCGATGATCCGGCACAGGCTCGTGGCGGTATCGGCCGCGACCGGATAGCCGAAGGTCGCCGCACCCCCCTTGATGTCGTGCGCGGCGCGGAACAGTTCGTCGATGGCCTCGCGCGAGAAGCCGTTGCGCTCGATGGCGGCATGGGCTGCCGCCAGGCGCTCGCACTCCACCTGCATCCACGAGCGAAACTCGCCGGCCAGGCTCGCCAGCGCGGCTTCGGCGCGCGCCACCGCGTCGTCGATATAGTCCTCGGGCACGCGGCGAATGGCGCGCCGCAGCCGGTTCGGCTGGCGGATGACGACATGATCGGCGAAGCGCGCGAGCTCGATGTCGTTCTTCTTGTCGGACTTCCGTGGGGCCATTGCGGCAAATCTCTCCGGTTCGCCGCTCAGCCGGGGGCGCGGGCCTTGTCCAGCAGCGAGGGTTGCGGCACCACCTCGGCCGCGCCGCCGTTGCGGCGCTCCGGGCCGATGTAGGAGGCGCCGGTGTTGCGGCGGCGGTCGGGGCCGAAATAGGTTTTTGTCTTGATGAACGGCCGCGGGTTGAGCACCACGTTGAGCAGGCGCTGATACAGCCCGTTGGCGGAAATCGGCTTGGCCAGGAATTCGGTGACGCCGGCGTCGCGCGCCATGGTGACGCGGCGTTTCTCGGAGTGGCCGGTCAGCATGATGATCGGCACGTAGGGGTTGCCGTAGGCGTCGGGCTGGCGAATCATCTGCGCCAGTTCGATGCCGTCGAAGATCGGCATCGCCCAGTCGGTGATGATGATGTCCGGCGCATAGTGGTTGTACATCTCCAGCGCCGTCGCCCCTTCCTCCGCCTCGTAGACCTCGCGCGCGCCGAACGAGTGCAGCAGCGTGCGCAGGATGCGGCGCATGTGGGCGTTGTCGTCGCAGCAGAGAAAACGCAGCTTGTTGAAGTCGATGCGGAACATGCACGGGCTCTCGGAGGATGCGCGGCCGGGCGTACACCTTGCGTTAACCATAGCCGGCGGCCGTTAAGGAAAGGTTATTCCCGGCGGCCCTCGCGCCGGGCGGGCGGAGCCCCGGGCCCGGCGGGCGCGGTGACGGCGCGGTCATGGCACGGTCATATTGTTGAAAAGACTGGCTTGCAGCGTTGGCGGGAACCGTCGCCCGGAACATGCGGGCGACCCCGGACGTTGAGACCTTGCGCGTTGTGACCGGAAACGAAGGGGGAGCGGATGACCGACATTGAGAGCCGGGCCGCGCGGCGGATTCTGTGCGTGTTTCCGCGCTACACCTCGTCGTTCGGCACCTTCGAGTATTCCTATCCGCTGACGGCCGGCGTCCACGCCTTCATGCAGCCGCAGGGATTGTTGCTGATCGCCGCCTACCTGCCTCGCCACTGGCAGGTGCGGTTCATCGACGAGAACATCGCCTTCGCCACCGACGACGATTTCCGCTGGGCCGAGGCGGTATTGGTCAGCGGCATGCACATCCAGCGCCGGCAGATGAACGACATCTGCCGCCGTGCGCACGCATTCGACCTGACGGTGGCGATCGGCGGGCCCTCGGTCAGCGCCTGCCCGGACTACTATCCCGAGTTCGACTACCTGCACATCGGCGAACTGGGCGACGCCACCGACGAGCTGATCGCGCGCCTCGCCCGCGACCCGGCGCGGCCGCCGGGGCAGGTGGTGCTGAAAACCGGCGAGCGCCGGCCGATGACCGAGTTTCCGGTGCCGGCCTACGAGCTGGCCGACATGCGCCGCTACTTTCTCGGCAGCATCCAGTATTCCAGCGGCTGCCCCTATCAATGCGAATTCTGCGACATTCCCGGCCTTTACGGCCGCAACCCGCGCCTGAAGTCGCCGCAGCAGATCACCCGCGAACTCGACAAGATGCTGGAATGCGGGCTCGCCGGCTCGGTCTATTTCGTGGATGACAACTTCATCGGCAACCGCAAGGCGGCGCTCGACCTGCTGCCGCACCTGATCGAATGGCAGAAGAAGACCGGCTACGTGCTGCGCTTCTCCTGCGAGGCGACGCTCAACATCGCCAAGCGGCCGGAAATTCTCGAGAAGATGCGGGACGCCTATTTCGTCACGGTGTTTTGCGGCATCGAGACGCCCGATCCCGACGCGCTGAAGGCGATCTCCAAGGACCATAACATGATGGTGCCGATCATGGAGGCGATCGGCACGCTGAACGCCCACGGGCTGGAGGTGGTGTCGGGCATCATCCTCGGGCTCGACACCGACCGGCCCGAGACCGGCCGCCACCTGCTCGACTTCATCGACCAGTCGCAGATCCCGCTGCTCACCATCAACCTGTTGCAGGCGCTGCCGAAGACCCCGCTATGGGATCGCCTGAAGCGCGAGGGGCGGCTGATCGAGGACGAGGGCCGCGATTCCAACGTCGATTTCCGCCTGCCCTACGAGCAGGTGGTGACGAGCTGGCGCGACTGCATGGGCAGCGCCTACGAGCCGGACAAGCTGTTCGCCCGCTTCGAGCACCAGGTGCGGCATACCTACGCCAACCGCATCAAGCCGCCGATGAGCCGCGCCCGGCTGTCGTGGGGCAACGTCAAGCTCGGGCTGACGCTGTTGCGCAACATCCTGTGGAAGGTCGGCGTGCGCGGCGATTGCCGGCGGTCGTTCTGGTCGTTCGCGCTGCGCAGGCTGGCGCGAGGCGAGATCGAATACCTCATCAGCTCGTGCCTGGTCGCCCATCACCTGATCCTGTTTGCGCGCGCCGCCTCGACCGGCCGCACCAACGCCTCCTATT
>JBDHSY010000335.1:0-4020 GCA_039808405.1 Xanthobacteraceae bacterium | reverse complement strand
GGCGGCATCCGCGTGCGCGCGATCCGCTGCGACCATTCGGCGGTGGCCGACGGCAACCCCGACCACGCCTTTCTCGGCATGCTGCTGCGGCTCGGCGCGGGGCGCGACCGCGCCACCCGCAAGCGGGCGGGCGAAACGATCTTCAAGGCGCTGTCGGACCATCTCGAACCGGTATTCGCGCACGGCACGCTGGCGCTGTCGTTCGACATCGAGGTGAACGACGCCGAGACCAGTTTCAAGCGCAACAACCTGCACGATTATCTCGCCACGACGAAGGCGGCGGCGGGGCAATCGCGTTCGCCCAAGCACGCCTGACCACGGGGAGCCGCCATGCCGGTGCCACGCCATATTTTCGATCCGCCTTTCAACATCGTGCGCTGCAGCCACGTCATGCTCGACGTCGCCGATCTCGGCGCCAGCCGCGCCTTCTACGAGGGCGCGATCGGCCTGCATGTCGAGGATGCCGACGACAGCGTGGTGTATCTGCGCGGCTGCGAGGAGCACCAGCATCACTCGCTGGTGCTGCGCAAGGCGGCCGTTCCCGGCTGCGCCCGCATCGCCTTCAAGGTGGCGACCGACGACGACCTCGACAAGGCGGCGGCGTTCTGCGTGGACAACAAGCTGCCGCACACCTTTGTCGAGCAACCGTTCCAGGGCCGGACGCTGGTGCTCACCGACCCGTTCGGGGTACGCCTCGGGCTCTATGCCACGATGGACAGACGCCCCTCGCTGCTGCGCCGCTACGACCTCTACAAGGGCTGTCACCCGCAGCGCCTCGACCATTTCAACATCTTCGCACCGGAGGTGCAGGATACGGTGGACTTCTATGCGCGGCTCGGTTTCCGCCTCACCGAATACGCCGAGGAGGACGGCGAGGACGGCCGCATCGCCGCCGCCTGGATGCACCGCAAGGGCAATGTCCACGATCTCGCCTTCACCAACGGCAGCGGGCCGCGGCTGCATCACTTCGCCTACTGGGTGCCAAGCCCATTGAACATCCTGCACCTGTGCGACGTGATGGCGACCACCGGCTACCTGCAGAACCTCGAGCGCGGCCCCGGCCGCCACGGCATTTCCAACGCGTTTTTTCTCTATGTCCGCGATCCGGACGGCCACCGGCTGGAGATCTACACCAGCGACTACCAGACCATGGACCCGGACCATGCGCCGCTGCGCTGGTCGCTGCGCGATCCGCGCCGACAGACCCTTTGGGGCGCGCCGGCGCCGCGCTCGTGGTTCGAGGAAGGCACGCCGTTCGCCGGACAGGCGGTGCGCGAGCCGCAATTCATCGCCGACGTCATCGTCGCCGACTAGTCAGTTGTCATGGCCCCTGCCCGCTTCGTCACCTTCTCCATCGGCGGACCATCGCGCTACGGCGCCGTCATGGGGGCCGGTCTCGTCGATCTGTCGGGCCGCTTCGCAAGCGAGTTTCCGAGCCTGCGCGAGGCGATCGCGGCCGGCGCGCTGCCTCGCCTCGCCGATTATGCCGCGGGCCGCGCCGCCGATTACGCACTGGGCGACGTGGCGTTGCAACCGCCGGTGCCGGCGCCGGAAAAGATCGTCTGCGTCGGCGTCAACTATCCCGCGCGCAACGAGGAATACAAAGACGGCGAGGCCGCGCCGGCCTATCCCAGCCTGTTCATGCGCACGGCGCGCTCCTTCGTCGGTCACGGCGCGCCGCTGGTGCGTCCGCGCGCCTCGCAAAAGCTCGACTACGAGGGCGAGGTGACGCTGGTGATCGGCAAGGCCGGCCGCCATATCGCCGGGCGCGACGCGCTCGATCATGTCGCGGCCGTGACGCTGTGCAACGAGGGCACCGTCCGCGACTGGGTGCGCCACGCCAAGTTCAACGTCACGCAAGGCAAGAATTTCGACGGCTCCGGCAGCCTCGGGCCATGGCTGGTGCCGTTTACGGATGAAGCGCAGATCGCCGACATCCGCCTCGTCAGCCGGGTCAACGGCGATATCCGGCAGGACGACCGCACCGGCCGGATGATCTTTGGCTTCCGCACCCTGATCAGCTACATTTCGACCTTCACCACGCTGGTCGCCGGCGACATCATCGTCACCGGCACGCCGACCGGTGCCGGCGCGCGGCTCGATCCGCCGCGTTTTCTGGCGCCCGGCGACGTCATCGAGATCGAAGCGGACGGTATCGGCGTGCTGCGCAACGGCGTTGTCGACGAGGCGTGAACCGCTGGCGCTTTTCCGCCTGTCGATGGAATCAGAAGCGGAAAAGCTCCAGACGATTGTCTTGACGCGTTTTCTTCACGCGAACCGGCCGTCGCCGGGCCGGAGCCGGCTATGGCCAGGCGAAGGCCGGTTCCCGCTTCCCTCGAAAACGCTTCAGCCTTGCGCCGCGGCCTCGCGCCGGCGCGCGCGGGCATCGTAGACGAGCGCCAGCAGCGCGATGGCGACCGGCGGAAACACCACGACGTTCACCATGTTCCAGCCGAAATCGGCCAGCAGCTGCCCCGAGCCGAACGAGGTGATGGCCATGGTGCCGAACACCAGAAAGTCGTTGAACGACTGGACGCGGGTGCGCTCGTTGGGCCGGTGCGTTTCCAGCACCAGGGCGGTTGCGCCGACGAAGCCGAAATTCCAGCCGAGGCCGAGCGCGATCAGCGCGATCCAGAAATGCAGCGTGGTGATGCCGGCAAGCCCGATGGACGCCGCGAGCGCCAGCAGCAGCATGCCGACCGCCACCACCCGGCCGGCGCCGAAGCGCAGGATCAGGCTGCCGGTGAAGAAGCTCGGCCCGTACATCGCCACGACATGCCACTGGATGCCGAAATTGGAATCGCTGACCGACAGCCCGCACATCTGCATGGCGAGCGGAGCCGAGGTCATCACCAGGTTCATGATGGGATAGGCGATCACCCCGCAAAGCGCAGCGGCGACGAAGCGCGGCTGCCGCGCGATCTCGAACAGCGGACGGCCGCCATGCAGATCGGCCGCCGCGGGCTTCGGCGCATCGACGCCGGAGAGTACCGCCATCGCCACCAGCGCAACCGCCGCCTGCACCACGAAGCTGAACGCGAACAGATAAGGCGGCCACAGGTCCATGGTCCATTGCACGAGCTGCGGCCCGAGCACGCCGGCGAACACGCCGCCCGCCATCACCCAGGACACAGCCTTGGGCCGGAAGGCGACGCTGGCGCCATCGGCCGCGGCAAAGCGATAAGATTGCGCCACCGCGCCGTAGAGACCGCCGAGGAACGTCGCCAGACAGAACAGCCAGAACTGGCCGCGCAGGATCGCCAGCGCACCGAGCAGGCCGGTCAGCATGCCGCATCCGGTGCCGATGAAAAACGCGACGCGACGGCCATAGGCCCGCGAGATCCAGCCGGTCGGCAGCGTGCCGCTGGCCATGCCCAGCACATACATCGACAGCGGTACCGTGGCGAGCGAGACTTGCGGGGCCAGCGTCGCGCCGACGATCGAGCCGGTGGCGAAGATGACGGCCGAATTGGCGCCGGTCAGCGCCTGGGCGGCCGCCAGCCGCACGACATTGCCGCGCGCACGCGCGTCGTCGGTCGTCGTGTCCGTTGCCGAGACGTCAATCATCGGTGTTCCGTCAGCGAGGCTCCGGCGCGGAACCTGATGAGAGCGGCACTATGGAGATCGCATATGCGGCGATCAACCGCCGGCAGCGGGCGCGCGCCATGCATTCCCATCGGGGTGATCGCGTTCGACCGCGGCAATTGCTTCCTTCGACCACAGGAATGGCCGCGTTTCAGGTCGGGTCTTTCCCGTCCGCTCTGACGAACATCAGGGTCAGATTGTTGGCCGGCATCTCGAATGTCTCGGCAAGCCTGAGACCCTCGCGCCCGGCGAGCTGCGCGACGTCGCCGACGTCGCGCACGCCCCATTCCGGATCCTGTGCGCGAAGGCTGGTATCGAACACCGCGTTGCTGACGGCGGTGTGCCGACCGTCGCGCTTGAAAGGACCGTAGAGAAACAACCGTCCATTCTCGCGCAGATGCCGCGCGGCGCCGGACACCAGCCCTTCGGCAACGC
>JBDHSY010000334.1:0-4055 GCA_039808405.1 Xanthobacteraceae bacterium | reverse complement strand
GCTGTCGGCGCTGATGATGCCGGAGGTGTGCGAACTGTTCACCCGCGCGGGCGCCCACCGCTACCTCGCCGAAGGCAAGATCGTGCTGCTCGCCGCCGGCACCGGCAACCCGTTCTTCACCACCGACACCACCGCCGCGCTGCGCGCCGCCGAGCTCGGCGCGCAGGCGGTGCTCAAGGCCACCAATGTCGACGGCGTCTACAGCGCCGATCCGAAGAAGGATCCGAACGCGAAGCGCTTCGAGCGGCTGACCCATTCGCAGGCGCTCGAAGGCGGCTATAAAGTCATTGACGCCACGGCTTTCGCGCTTGCCCGCGATACCTCGCTGCCTATCATCGTGTTTTCGATCGCCGAGGCCGGTTCGATCGCCGCCATCCTGAGCGGCAAGGGAAACGGCACGATCGTCGCCGGCTGACGCGGGCGCGCGTCGGTCCGGCCAGACCAAGGGAGAGCATCGCCATGCCGGCGCAGACATTCGACATCAGCGATCTCAAGCGCCGCATGCAGGGCGCCGTCGCATCCCTCAAGCAGGAACTGAGCGGCCTGCGCACCGGGCGCGCCTCGGCGGCGATGCTGGAGCCGGTGCAGGTCGATGCCTACGGCACCCATATGCCGCTCAACCAGCTTGCCACCGTCAGCGTGCCGGAGCCGCGCCTGATCTCGGTGCAGGTGTGGGACCGCTCGATGGTGCATGCGGTCGAGAAGGCCATCGTCAATTCCAACCTCGGCCTCAGCCCGGCGACCGAGGGGCAGGTGCTGCGGCTGCGCATCCCCGAACTCAACGAGGAACGGCGCAAGGAACTGGTCAAGGTCGCGCATAAATACGCCGAGGCCGGCCGCGTCGCCGTCCGCCACGTTCGCCGCGACGGCCTCGATACCCTGAAGAAGCTGGAAAAGTCCGGCGACATGTCCGAGGACGAGCAGACCCGGATGGCCGCCGAGGTGCAGAAGGCGACCGATGCCGTGATCGGCGAGATCGACCAGCTTCTCGCGGCGAAGGAAAAGGAGATCCTCACCGTCTGAGGATTTGCGCGATGCCCGAAGCCGTCATGCCCGCGCTTGCCGGGCCGGATCAAGCGGAGCCGCCGCGGCACGTCGCCATCATCATGGACGGCAACGGCCGCTGGGCGGCGGCGCGCGGCCTGCCGCGGGCCGAGGGGCACCGCCGCGGCGTCGAGGCGCTGCGCCGCGTCGTGCGCGCCGCCTCCGAACTCGGCATCGCCTATCTCACGATCTTTTCGTTCAGTTCGGAGAACTGGTCGCGCCCGGCCAGCGAAATCCGCGATCTGTTCGGCCTGCTGCGCCGCTTCATCCGCAACGACCTCGCAACGCTGCACCGCGACGGCGTGCGCGTGCGCGTCATCGGCGAGCGCGCCGGGCTCGAGCCCGACATCGCCGCGCTGTTGCAGGAGGCCGAGGACTTAACCCGCGCCAACACCCGCCTGACGCTGGTCGTCGCCTTCAACTATGGCTCGCGGCAGGAGATCGCGGCCGCCGCGCGGCAGCTCGCGCGCGAGGTCGCCGAAGGCCGCCGCGACATCGCCAGCATCGACGAGACGGCGCTCGAAGGCTATCTCGACACCTGCGGCATTCCCGATCCCGACCTGATCGTGCGCACCAGCGGCGAACTGCGGCTGTCCAATTTTTTGCTGTGGCAGGCGGCCTATAGCGAACTGGTGTTCGTGCCGATCCACTGGCCGGATTTCGACAAGGCGTCGCTGGAGCAGGCGCTGGCCGAATATGCCCGGCGCGAGCGGCGTTTCGGCGGGCTCGCCGCCGGCACGGGATCGTAGCGGGCGTGCCGTCCGATCCCCCCAGCGCCGCCGGTGTTTCGCAAGGGCCGGCCCGCAATCTGCGGCTGCGGCTCGTGGTGGCGGCGGTGCTGATTCCGCTGGCGCTGATCCTCGCCTGGGCCGGCGGCTGGTGGTGGATGGCGCTGGTGACGCTGGCCGCCGTCGGCCTGTTCGTCGAATGGCTTATGATGGTCGGCGCGGCGCGCAACCACGGCGTCGTGGCCGGCGCGGTGGCGCTGGCGGTGGCGGGGATTTGCGTGGCGGTCGGCCGCCCCGACAGCGCGCTCGGCATCCTTGCCGTCGGCGCCCTCGTCGTTGCGGTGTTGTCGCAGATGCGCCGCGGCTGGGCCCTGCTCGGTTTCGTCTATGCCGGGGCGGCGCTGTTGGCCTCGCTCCTGGTGCGCGGGGGCGATATGACCGGCTTTCGCGCGCTGATCTTCGTGTTCCTGATCGTCTGGATCACCGACAGCCTCGGCTATTTCGTCGGGCGCGGTATCGGCGGGCCAAAACTGTGGCCGCGCGTCAGCCCGAACAAGACCTGGGCCGGCGCGCTCGGCGGGTTTGTCGGCAGCCTCGCGGTCGCCGTCGTGCTCGCCGCGTTCGGCGTGGTGGGCTGGCTGCCGGCGCTCGTCCTCGGCGGGCTCCTGTCGATCGCCTCGCAACTCGGCGACCTGTTCGAGTCGGCCATCAAGCGCCGCTTCGGCGTCAAGGATTCCAGCCAGCTCATTCCCGGCCACGGCGGTCTGCTGGACCGCCTCGACGGGTTCGTCGCGGCCATCGTCGCGGCCTTGCTGGTCGGGCTGTGGCGCGGCGGATTCGATGGCGTCGGGCAGGGTCTTATGATTTGGTGAGGCGATGAGCGCGGTCCCTTTACGCACACATAACGGGCGATCCGCCGGCCCTCGCGTGGTGTCGGTCTTGGGTGCGACCGGCTCGATCGGCGACAGCACCATGGACTTGCTGCGCCGGGCGCCGGGGCGCTATCGCGTCGAGGCGCTGACCGCCAACGGCAACGTCGCGGCGCTGGCGAAACTCGCGCGCGAGTTCGACGTACGCTTCGTCGCGGTCGGCGATCCTGCCCGTTACGCTGAGCTGAAGGACGCGCTGGCCGGCACCGGCATCGCCTGCGGCGCCGGCGAGGCGGCGGTGATCGAGGCGGCGGCGCGGCCGGCCGACTGGCTGATGGCGGCGATCAGCGGAGCGGCCGGCCTCAAGCCGGCGCTGGCTGCCGCCGACCGCGGCACCACCATCGCGCTCGCCAACAAGGAGTGCCTGGTCTGCGCCGGCGACATCTTCATGGAGCGTGCCGCTAGGGCCGGCGCCTGCGTGCTGCCGGCCGATTCCGAGCACAATGCGCTGTTCCAGGCGCTGTCGTCGGGCAACCGCGAGGAACTGGTGCGGGTGATCATCACCGCCTCGGGCGGGCCGTTCCGCACCTGGCCGGCCGAGGACATCGAGCGCGCCACGCTCAGCCAGGCGCTCAAGCACCCGAACTGGAGCATGGGGCAGAAGATCACCATCGATTCCGCCTCGATGATGAACAAGGGGCTGGAGGTGATCGAGGCGTCGTACCTGTTCGCGCTGCCGCCCGACCAGATCGACGTGCTGGTGCATCCGCAATCGATCGTCCATGGCCTCGTCGAGTTCGCCGACCGCTCGGTGGTGGCGCAGCTCGGTGCGCCCGACATGCGCACGCCGATTGCCCATTGTCTCGGCTGGCCCGAGCGCATTCCGGGGCCGGCCAAGCCGCTCGACCTCGCGGCCATCGGCCAGCTCACCTTCGAGAAGCCGGACTTCGCGCGCTTTCCCGGCCTGCGCCTTGCCTTCGACGCGCTGCGCACGGGGCAGGGCGCCACCACGGTCTACAACGCCGCCAACGAGGTCGCGGTCGCCGCCTTCATCGGCGAAAAGATCCGCTTCGGGGCCATTGCCCGTCTGGTCGAGGCGACCCTCGAGGGCTGGGTCCGGGGCGGGCGGCTGAGGCCGCTCGGCTCGGCCGACGACGCCATCGCCGTTGACCATGATGCGCGAAAACTGGCCACCACCCTCTTGCCTCAAATTGCCGCAAAGGCACACTAAAGCCGTCGGATGGACGGTGCGACAGCGCCGTAAAGCGGGGTCAGATGGACGTTTTCTCGAGTAGCTTCAGCGCCTTGTCGCATGGCGTGGTGGGCTATGTGATCCCCTTTCTGTTCGTGCTCACGATCGTGGTGTTCTTCCACGAACTCGGCCACTTCCTGGTTGCCCGCTGGGCCGGGGTGA
>JBDHSY010000333.1:0-4058 GCA_039808405.1 Xanthobacteraceae bacterium | reverse complement strand
ACCTGCGGCGCGATGCCGAGCCACGCCCCGGCCGGATAGGAGCCGGCATTGGCCGGCGCGCGCACCGCCACCGGCCGGGTGTCCTGATAGCCGAGCCGGTCGATCAGCGCCGCGGCGGCGGGCAGCGTCGCCCGCCCGGCGGCGCGCACCTCGCCGCGGCTCTCGGCCCGCAGCGCCAGTGCGCCGTCCTGGTCGTCGGCGATGACCGTCACCTCGTCGCCGTCGTAGACGGGCTTGAGGAAGCGCGCCTCCAGCGCCCCGCGCGCAAGAAAATCGCGCCCCCATCGCGCGACCGGCATGTGCGTCATGTAAGCGAGCACGTCGACGCCGGGGACGAGCCCGGCCGCGAAGCCATAGGTCCGCGCCACCTCGTCGTCATGCACCTTGTTCTCGGACTCTTTGGCGGTATTGAGAGCGATCACGCGGCGGATTTGCTCGGTCATGGCCTCTCCGGGCGATTTGTGGTTTCCGGCGCGCAATGGTACGCGATGCGCGCCGCATGGCAAGGGCACGAGGGTCATACCTCCGCCCGGTGGCGCGACAAACGGAACCCCTGATCGTGACGACCTGCCGCATCTATGTCGATGCCGACGCCTGTCCGGTGAAGGACGAGATCTATCGCGTCGCCGCCCGCCACGGCTGGCCCGTGAGCGTCGTCGCGGGCAACTTCATCCGCGTGCCGCAAGACCCGATGATCGAGCGCATCGCGGCCGGCAGCGGCATGGATGCCGCCGACGACTGGATCGCCGCGCGCGCCGGCGCGGGCGATATCGTCGTCACCGCCGACATTCCGCTGGCCGATCGCTGCGTCAAGGCGGGCGCGACGGTGCTCGCGCCGAACGGCAAGCCGTTTACGGAAGACTCCATCGGCATGACGCTTGCCGTGCGCAACCTGATGACGGACTTGCGCGAAAGCGGCGACATCAGCGGCGGCCCGCGCGCCTTCGCGCCGCGCGACCGCTCGGCGTTTCTCGCAAGCCTCGACCAGACCATCCGCCGCATCCAGCGCCGGCAGAACGAGAACTGACCATGGCGCCGCCGCTCGTTCAACTGAAAGACATCGCGCTGACCTTCGGCGGCACGCCGCTTCTGGAAGGCGTCGAACTGTCGGTCTCGGCGGGCGAGCGCATCTGCCTGATCGGCCGCAACGGCTCGGGCAAATCGACGCTTTTGAAGATCGCCGCCGGGCTGATCGAGCCGGATCGCGGCGAGCGTTTCGTGCAGCCCGGCGCCACCATCCGCTATCTGCCGCAGGAGCCGGACTTTTCCGGCTTCAGTACCACGCTCGCCTATGTCGAAGCCGGCCTCGGCCCCGGCGACGACCGTTATCCGGCCCGCTATCTCATCGAACAGCTTGGCCTCACCGGCGACGAGGACCCCGCGTCGATTTCCGGTGGCGAGGCGCGGCGCGCGGCGCTGGCGCGGGTGCTGGCGCCCGCCCCCGACATCCTGCTGCTCGACGAGCCGACCAACCATCTCGACCTGCCGACCATCGCGTGGCTCGAGCACGAACTGCTCGGCCGACGCTCGGCGCTGGTGACGATCAGCCACGACCGCCGCTTCCTGACCAACCTCTCCAACGCCACCGCGTGGCTCGACCGTGGCGGCATCCGCCGCATCGCGCGCGGTTTTGCCGCGTTCGAGGCGTGGCGCGACGAGGTGCTGGCGGAGGAAGAGCGCGACCAGCACAAGCTCGACCGCAGAATCGTCGCCGAAGAACACTGGCTGCGCTACGGCGTCTCCGGACGGCGCAAGCGCAACGTCAAGCGGCTCGCCAACCTGCACGCGCTGCGCGCCGCGCGGCGCGACCATCGCGGCGCCACCGGCAACGCCAGCCTGACCGCGGCGGACGCCGACAAGTCCGGCGCGCTGGTGATCGAGGCGCGCGGCCTGTCGAAAGCCTATGACGGCCGCGCCGTCGTCGCGAATTTCTCAACCCGCATCCAGCGCGGCGACCGGCTTGGCATCATCGGCCCCAACGGCGCCGGCAAGACGACGCTGCTCAACCTGTTGACCGGAGCGCTGGCACCGGACAGCGGCAGCGTGCGGCTCGGCGCCAACATCGAGATGACGACGCTCGACCAGCATCGCGAAAGCCTCGACCCGAAAACGACGCTCACTGATGCGCTGACCGGCGGCCGCGGCGACACCGTGATGGTCGGCGGCAAGCCCAAGCACGTCTCGGGCTACATGCGCGACTTCCTGTTCGCGCAGGAGCAGATGCGCACGCCGCTCGAGGCGCTGTCCGGCGGCGAGCGCGGCCGGCTGATGCTGGCGCGCGCGCTGGCAAAGCCCTCGAATCTTCTGGTGCTCGACGAGCCGACCAACGACCTCGATCTCGAAACCCTCGACGTGCTGGAAGAGATGCTCGGCGACTATCAGGGCACCGTGATCCTGATCAGCCACGACCGCGATTTTCTCGACCGCGTGGTGACGTCGGTGATCGCGCCGGACGGCAACGGGCGCTGGCTGGAATACGCCGGCGGCTACAGCGACATGCTGGCACAACGCGGCGGCGATCTGGCGCGCGAGGCGCCGAAGAAGGTGGCCGCCGAGCCGAAAGCCGACAAGCCGCCGCCTGCTGCACCGGCCGCGGCCCCGCGCAAGCGGATGAGTTTCAAGGACAAGCACGCGCTCGAGACCCTGCCGGCGACGATGGATGCGTTGCGCGCCGAGATCGCGACGCATCAGGCGCGGCTCGACGACCCGACGCTTTACGCGCGCGACCGCAAGGCGTTCGATGCCGCCACGCTGGCGCTGACGCTGGCGCAGACGAGGCTGCACGCGGCGGAGGAAAAGTGGCTGGAGCTGGAGCTGCTGCGCGAGGAAATCGAGGGCGGGTAGCGATCAACCCTTGCTTCATTCCTCACCGTCATGGCCGGGCTTGTCCCGGCCATCCACGTCTTTCCTGTTGAGCTGCTGTTGAGACGTGGATGCCCGCGACAAGCGCGGGCATGACGACGTTGCGAGATGGATGGCCGGGATAAACCCGGCCATGACGAAGAATAAAAATCGTGCACCTGCAATCCAGAGGCGGCGTGATAAATTCTTACTTCCGCACTTGCAGCCAGCGCAACGCGCCCTCGCCCGCAGCAAAGCCGAGCGCGAACGAGCCCTGCAACAGGTAGCCGCCGGTCGGCGCTTCCCAGTCGATCATCTCGCCGCAGGCGAACACGCCGGGCCGTTTTCGCAACATCAGGTGGTCGTCGAGTTCGTCGCGCAAAATGCCGCCGGCCGACGAGATCGCCCGCGCCAGCGGCGCGACGCCGGTCAGCGTCAACGGCAGCGCGTGGATGCGCGCGGCGATCTGTTGCGGCGGGAGGCTCGCAAGCGCCCTCCCCTCGGCGCGTACACTTTCATGCAGCAGCGCGGTCGCCGGCGGCGACAGCCCGGCCGCTTTACGCAGGAATGTGGCAAGCGACTGCTTTCCACGCGGCGCGGAAAGTTTGTCCAAAAGCCGTTCCGCCGATACATCCGGGCGCAGCGCGATGGTCAGCACCGTCTCGCCATGCGCCGCAATAGCGTCGCGCAAGGGCGCCGACAGCGGATAGATCGCGCCGCCCTCCAATCCGTCGCGGGTGATCACCACATCGCCGCGCGAGCGCACCTCGCCATGCGTCAGCACGACGTTCTTGAGCGGCGCGCCCTCGAAGCGGTCGCGAAAGACCTCCGACCACGCGACCTGGAATCCGCAATTGGCCGGGCGGAAGCCGGCGACGGCGATCCCCTGCCGCTCCAACTGTTTCGTCCATCCGCCATCGCTGCCGAGTTTTGGCCAGCTCGCGCCGCCGAGCGCCAGCACCACGGCATCGGCCGTCACGCGCCGCGCCCCCTCCGGCGTATCGAAGACGAGACGCCCGTCGGCATCCCACCCTTGCCAGTCGTGACGCAGCATCACGCCCACGCCTTGCGCGTCGAGCCGCCGCAGCCAGGCCCGCAGCAAGGGCGAGGCTTTCATCGCCTTTGGAAACACCCGGCCCGCCGTACCGACAAAAGTCTCCTGCCCGAGCGCCTCGCACCACGCGCGCAACGCTTCCGGCGGAAACGCCCGCACCATG
>JBDHSY010000332.1:0-4070 GCA_039808405.1 Xanthobacteraceae bacterium | reverse complement strand
TCTTAACACTCTTTCCCTACATGACGCTCTTCCGATCTGACGAGATAGGTCAGGCCAATATTTATTGGGCCCATGACTCTTATATTGAGGATTGCAGGATAGTAGCTCATCGCGACAGGCATGACAAAGAACATGGCCATGCTTAATATAAAAAGGTAGAGCGTGAGCTTGCGGCGGTTATGAACCAGTTGACTGAATCTCGGATTGGCATGAATGCGCTCATACTCATCCCGACGGTCGGGTCTCGATGTCATCCTGTTCCCCTGTCTTGGTTTTTATAGTGGTGCATCTCGTCGCGCGGCCCGAGCAGACGATGAATAGGCACCATAATTTATCGGAGCAGGATTGAAACTGTGAAAATAAGCACTGCGCTGTGCAGCAATGCAAGGGCGTTATCTCGATCAAAAAGTAATCAAAAACACAAAATGCGCCGCATACGGTCGACGCATGTTTAAATAATAGGCTTACATTCAAGGAATAATACCTGCGGCATGCCGTAAGATGCCGCCCTATTGCGTGGATGCGCCGAGAAATGAGGCATCATTTGCGACGGTTTCCTTCAGATAGTTCATGACGGCCTTGATGCGGGCCGAATAGCGAAGATCCATATGAACGCTGAGCCACAGCTCCCGGTGCACGACCACCTGCTCCTTCAGGACAGGCCTCAACTCGTTTTCCCTGACCACGGAAAACCTCGGAAGCAATACCAGCCCAAGCCCCGACGCCGCTGCGGCCATCTGCGCCAGCATGCTGTTGGAGGAAAAGGCAACGACCGGATCCGGACACACTTCCGCCAGCCACCGCACGGCATCGACCTGGATCAGATCGTCGACATAGGTCAGGAAGCGGTGGCCCGCCAGGTCGTCGACGGTCTCGGGCTCGCCATAGCGGTCGAAATAGCTCTGGGCGCCGTACAACGACAAGGCGAAAGATCCGATGCATTCGCTGTCCAGCCCACGGCCGGTGGGCTTGAAGAAGCTGAGGAGAATGTCCGCTTCCCGCCGGCTGACGTTGACGAGTTGCGGCGATGTCATCAATTCGAGGCCCAGGTGCGGATAGCGCTCGGAGAATGCCACCAGCTTGCGGGCGATATACATGGAGCCGATGCCTTCCATCATCGCCATGCGCACCGTCCCGGTCGGCTGTTCGCTGGTATGGCCGCCGAACTTCTCGCGCAGGGCCACGGCATTGCTATCCATGGCCTCGACCTGCGGCAGGATGAGATCGCCAAGCGGCGTCCTTTTCAATCCCTGGCTGCGCCGCTCGAACAATGCGCCCCCGAGGCTCAGTTCGAGACGCGCGAGCCGCCTGCTGATGGTCGAATGATCGAGCTTCAGCTGCCTGGCGGCCTGGCTGAGATTGCCGATCCGGGCAACCGCCAGGAATATCCGCAGGTCGTCCCAATCGAGCTGGTCGAGGTGGAGTTTCTTCACGGCCAGGGACAATTCCCGGTTTGCGGTGGATTGGGCTCCTGTATCGGGTTTTCCCCGTTGTGGTTCAGCGTATCAAGCAACCGGGATACGCCTCCTGCCTTCGTTTCAACGCTTGCGGACGGCAAGCGGCATATCGTCAGTCGACTTCGTCGAACTTGAGATAACGCGCCAGCGCGGTTGCGGCGTTGAGCATATGCTCCCGCATCACGCGGGCCGCTTCCTCCGGCTCCCCCCGGGCCATGGCGCGCAGGATGGCGGCGTGCTCGTCGAACGAGGTGCGCAGCCGCTCGGGATAGCGCAACTGCGTGCGCCGGAAAGGCAGGAGGCGCGCCTTCAGCGCCGTTGCCTGTTCCACCAGGAATGCGTTGTGGGTGGCGCGATAGAGCGCATCGTGAAACGCGAGGTTCAGCTCGTCATAGGCGGCAAGATCGCCCGTAGCCGAAGCGCCCTGCGAGGTCTCATGCAGGTCGTTGAGATGGGCGCGTTCCAGCCCGGTGATGCGATGGGTGGCGAGCCGCACGCACATCGCCTCGACTTCCGCCGTGACCTCGAACATCTCCATCAGGCGGCTGAGCGTCAGGGGCAGCACGATTGCGCCGCGTCGGGGCCGGATTTCAACGAGTCCGGCGGCTTCGAGATGGCGCAGCGCTTCGCGGACCGGGGTCCGCGACGCCTCGAAGCGCGCCAGCAGCGTCGCCTCGTCGAGCACCGCGCCGGGAGCGATGACGCCGGTCGAGATTTCATCCGTCAGGGTGATGCGAATGCGCTCCGCGAGGGAGCTGCCTTCGGGTATGCCGGATCCCACGATACCTCCCCACTGTCTTATTTTTTGAATTTATAAGGATCATATTTCAGCACGAAAAAATTCACAAGCGAAAAAATACAGCGCTTATGAATACACTCGATTGCATCGGCGCCGGTTGTCTGCGTATGGTGTCGCCAACGCAGCCCGATAGAACCGAGAGGGATTCCATGAGCCGTTGGAACAGGCTGGGTGCGAACCGCGCGGCGCGGATGGAGCGTGCTTCGGCCATCGTCACAGGCAAGATCGTGGACGCGGAACGGATCGGCGACCTGCTTGAACAGGTGATCGAGCCGGGAGACCGGCTGTGCATCGAGGGCAACAACCAGAAGCAGGCAGACTTTCTCGCCGCCGCGCTGGCGCGCCTCGATCCGGCGAAGATCCACGACCTGCATATCGTCCAGTCGGTCCTTGCCCTGCCGGAGCACCTCGACGTGTTCGAGCGTGGCGTGGCCTCACGGCTGGATTTCTCCTTCTCCGGCCCGCAGGCGGCGCGGCTTGCGCGGCTCCTGAGCAGCGGCAAGCTGGAGATCGGCGCAATCCACACCTACCTGGAGCTGTTCGGACGCTACTTCACGGATCTGACGCCGCGGGTCAGCCTCGTCTGCGCGCAGGCGGCGGACAGGCAGGGCAACCTCTATACCGGCGGCAATACCGAGGACACGCCGGTCATCGTCGAGGCGACGGCGTTTCGGCGCGGGATCGTGATCGTTCAGGCGAACGAGATCGTCGACCGCATCCCGCGCGTCGATATTCCCGGCGACTGGGTCGATTTCATCGTCCGCAGCCCGCGACCGCATTATATCGAACCGCTGTTTACCCGCGATCCGGCGCAGATTTCGGAAGTGCAGATCCTGATGGCCATGATGGCCATCAAGGGCATCTATGCCGAATACGGCGTCCAGCGGCTCAACCACGGCATCGGCTTCGACACGGCAGCGATCGAGTTGCTGCTGCCGACCTATGCCAGGAGCCTCGGGCTCAAGGGCAGGATCGCGACCCATTGGGCGCTCAACCCGCATCCGGCGCTCATTCCCGCCATTGAGGCCGGCTTCGTGGAAAGCGTGCACTCTTTCGGCTCCGAGCTCGGCATGGAGAACTACGTCCGGGCGCGGCCGGACGTCTTCTTCACCGGCCCGGACGGCTCCCTGCGCTCCAACCGGGCGCTGTGCCAGACCGCCGGCCTCTATGGCTGCGACATGTTCATCGGCTCGACGCTGCAGATCGACCTTGCGGGCAACAGCTCGACCGCAACGCTCGGCCGGATCGCGGGTTTCGGCGGCGCGCCCAATATGGGCTCCGACGCGCGCGGACGCCGGCATGCGACCGGACCGTGGCTGCGTGCCGGACGGGAGGAGAATGCCGGCGGCATCCCGCGCGGGCGCAAGCTGGTCGTGCAGATGGTCGAGACGTTCCGCGAGCATATGGAGCCGGCCTTCGTCGAACGGCTCGACGCCTGGGAGCTGGCCGAAAGCGCCGGCCTGGAGCTGCCGCCGGTGATGATCTACGGCGACGATGTCACCCACATCCTCACCGAGGAGGGCATCGCCAACCTGCTGCTCTGCCGCAACGACGCGGAGCGGGAACAGGCGATCCGGGGCGTCGCGGGCTACACGCCGGTGGGCCTGGCGCGCGACAGGCGGATGGTCGAGGACCTGCGCGATCGGGGCGTGATCCGCCGGCCGGCGGATATCGGCATCGACCCGGCGGCGGCGACGCGCGACCTCTTGGCGGCGCGGTCGATGAAGGATCTCGTGCACGCCTCCGGTGGCCTTTACGACCCCCCGACCCGCTTCAGGAACTGGTGAAAGGGAGAGCGATGGAAAAGTTGTCCT
>JBDHSY010000331.1:0-4078 GCA_039808405.1 Xanthobacteraceae bacterium | reverse complement strand
GCAACGCGCCCTCGGGCGGTGCGCCGCGCGGTCCGTGGGGCGGCGCCGCGCCCCGCCGGCGCGGGCCGTGGGGCTGATCGCGCCGGATCAAGTGACATAAGTCGCGCGGCCGGGCCTTCCGGTTCGAGGAAAACGGCGGTCGGCGGCTGCGGCCAATCGCCGTCGGTGCGACATCTTGTCTTGGCATCTGAAATCGGTTTCGTGAGGTTCCCCCGTCCAGGAGACCTCACGACATGCATAAACCGGTTGCGACGCTCGCCGCGATGACGATGGCGCTCGGCCTCGGTCTTGGGCTCGGCCCCGCCTTCGCCGACGCCACCATTCCCACCAGGGACATCGCCGGCGCAAAGGACAATGCGCTGCTCAAGCGCTACGACGGTTCGTTCATCGTCAGCTACGAGCGGCTCGCCTTCACCGACTTCAAGGTGCCGCTGTCGAAGCTGGAAAAGACCCCCGAGGTCCGGCGCGACCGCATGAACAACAGGCTTTACAAGCCGAAGCAGGAGCTGGAGGTCGAAGGCGCCCGCACCCGCATCGCCTATCTGCTGCCGGCGGGCCGCTCGCCGCTCGAGGTGCTGCGCAACTATCAGGACGAGGTGAAAGCCGCAGGCGGCGAGATCCTGTTCTCGTGCAAGGCCGAGGAGTGCGGCGGCGCCCTCAACCGGTCCAGCGACGGTGGCGGCGGCGACATGAGCCTGATGATGTATTTCGTCTATGCCGGGCAGTTGAAGGACGCCGATTTCTCCAACGGCAAGTGCGCGCTCACGTCAGGCATCGACGACCAGCGCTTCTTCGCCGCGAAGATCCCGCAGAGCGGCGGCGACGCCTACGTCACGGTGCACACCTTTCAGGTGCAGGACACGCTGTACTGCAAGGCGTTCAACGAGCGCACGGTGGCGCTGGTGCATGTCGTCGAGCCGAAGCCGCGCGAGCAGAAGATGGTGCTGGTCAAGGCCGACGAGATGGCGCGCACCATCGGCGCGACGGGGCGCGTGGCGCTCTACGGCATCTTCTTCGACACCAACAAGGCCGACCTCAAGCCCGAATCGAATCCGACGCTGGCCGAGATCGCCGGGCTGCTCGGCGCCAGCCCGCAGTTGTCGGTGCTGATCGTCGGCCATACCGACAACCAGGGTGCGTTCGACTACAACCTCGACCTGTCGCGCCGGCGCGCCGAGGCGGTGGTGAAGGCGCTGACGGCGAGCTTTCGCGTCGATCCGAAGCGGCTGCGCGCCGCCGGCGTCGGCATGATGGCGCCGGCCGCCTCCAACGATGCCGAGGACGGCCGCGCCAAGAACCGGCGCGTCGAGGTGGTCAAGCTCAACTGATGCGCTGCGGCGGGCGTCGCCGCTCAGGCGGCGCCCGTCAGAAACGGATTGCTCTGGCGCTCGTGGCCGATGGTGCTGCCGGGGCCGTGGCCGCAGATGAACTGCACCTCGTCGCCGAGCGGCAGCAGTTTTGTCGTGATCGAACTGATCAGCGTGGCGTGGCTGCCGCCGGGCAGGTCGGTGCGGCCGACCGAGCCGTTGAACAGCACGTCGCCGACCAGCGCGAAGCGCAGCGGATCGTTGACATAGACCACGCTGCCCGGCGAATGGCCGGGGCAGTGCAAAATGCCGAACACGGCGTCGTCGAGCGTCACCGTGTCGCCTTCGTCCAGCCAGCGGTCGGGCGCAAAGTTGCGCACGCCGGTCATGCCGAAACTGGCGCCGCTGGTGACCACGTTGTCGAGCAAGAACTTGTCGGCGATATGCGGGCCGACGATCGGCACCTTGAGCGCGTCGCGCAGCTCCGCGGCGCCGCCGACATGATCGATGTGGCCGTGGGTCAGCCAGATCTCGCCGACCGTGACGCCGGCTTGCGCGATCGCCGCCTCGATCTGCGGCACGTCGCCGCCGGGATCGACCACCACGGCGTGTTTGGTGTCCTCGTTCCACAGCAGCGTGCAGTTCTGCTGGAACAGGGTGACGGGAACGATCATCGCCCCGAGGCGGGGTGTGGCTTTGTCGGTCATGGCCGAGACATGGCCGATTTTGCCGGCAGCGCCAAGGTCTTTCTGCGCGCCCCAGATTTGCCTGCCGTGCCTGACGGCGCGGCCGGGGCATGGTAAATTGATCGATATGGAATCGTCTGTCCTGATCCCCGACGGCCGCCAATCGGCGACCGCCACTTTAGTGGCGCGCGGCACGGCGCGTTACCTGCGCAGCATGGGGTTCGCCTGCGTTGCCGAACTGCCGCTGCCGTCCGGCCGGCGCGCCGACCTGGTGGCGCTCAACGCGCGCGGCGAGGTGTGGATCGTCGAGATCAAGTCGTCGGTCGCCGATCTGCGCGCCGACCACAAGTGGCACGACTACCGCGCCCATTGCGACCGGCTGTTCTTCGCCTTCACCCGCGATCTGCCGTGCGAGATTTTCCCGGCCGATACCGGGCTGATCGTCGCCGACGCCTATGGTGCGCACCTGCACTGCGAGGCGCCCGAGCACCGGCTGCCGGCGCCGACCCGCAAGGTGATGCTGCTGCGCTTCGCGCTGGCCGCCGCCGACCGCCTCAACCGCCTGGCCGACCCGCAGGCGGAGGCCATGGAGTTTTAAGTTCCCGGTTCCGGCGCGGCCGCCATTTTGCGCCGCCGCAGCAGGCCGTGGCCGGGCGCGAACAAAAACGCAGCGGCGAAGAACGCAGCCTGCGTCAGCACGATGCAGGCACCGGTCGCGCCGTCGATGTGGAAGCTGACAACGGTGCCGAGCGCCGCCGAGACCACCGCCATGGCGGTGGCGATCGCCAGCATCCGCTCAAAGCTGTTGGTCAGAAGATAGGCGGTGGCGCCGGGCGCGATCAGCATGGCGATCACCAGGATGATGCCGACCGCCTTCAGCGCCGACACGATGGTCAGCGCCAGCAGCACCAGCAGGCCGTAGTGCAACAGCCCGACCGGCAGGCCGATGGCGCGGGCGTGGTTGACGTCGAAGCAGTAGAGCAGCAGGTCGCGCCGGCGCAGCAGCACGACGACGAGCGTGCCGCCGGCCACCAGCGCCGTCTCGGCCAGATCGCGCGGCGTCACGCCGAGCACGTTGCCGAACAGGATGTGCATCAGGTGCTGGTCGGTCTCGATGCGCGTGAACAAGACGAGGCCGAGCCCGAACATGCCGGAGAACACGATGCCCATCACCGTGTCCTCCTTCACCCGGCTGTGCGCCTTGAGGTAGCCGGTGAACAGCGCGCAGCCGAGCCCGGCGGCGAACGCGCCGACCGCCAGCGGCAGGTTGACGACGTAGGCGACGACGATGCCCGGCAACACCGCGTGCGAGATGGCGTCGCCCATCAGCGACCAGCCCTTGAGCACGAGGTAGCACGACAGCACCGCGCACACCGCCGCCACCATCACCGAGACGACCAGCGCCCGCTGCATGAACGGATAGGCCAGCGGCACCGTCAGCCAGTCGATCAGGCCGGTCATGCGGCGGCCTCCGTGGCGAGGCGGCGGCGCCGTGTCGCGAGCATGCCGTGCTTCGGGGCGAACACGAACGCCACGAGGAACACCAGGGTTTGCAGCGTGACGATGACCCCGCCGGTGGCGCCGTCGAGGAAGTAGCTGAGATAGGCGCCGACGAAACTGGTGACGGCGCCGAGCGCGACGCTGATGATGATCAGGCGGCCGAAGCGGTCGGTGAGCAGATAGGCGGTGGCGCCCGGCGTCACCACCATGGCGATGACGAGGCAGGCGCCGACCGTCTGCAGCGCCGCCACGGTGCAGGCGGCGAGCAGCGTGAAGAAGGTGATCTTCAGCGCCCGCACGTTGAGGCCGATCGAGCGGGCATGGGTCTCGTCGAAGAAGGTCGCCATCAGGTCCTTCCACTTCAGCACCAGCACGGCGAGCGAGGCCGCGGCGATGATGACGACCTGAACCACGTCCTCGTCGGAGATGGCGAGGATGTTGCCGAGCACGATGGTCTGTACGCTGACCGAGGTCGGCCAGATCGAGGCCATCAATAGTCCGAGCGCGAACAGCGTGGTGAACACCAGCCCGATCACGGCGTCCTCGCGCAGCCGTGAGTTGAGCCGGACGGCCTGCATGGCGGCG
>JBDHSY010000330.1:0-4092 GCA_039808405.1 Xanthobacteraceae bacterium | reverse complement strand
CGAGGCGATGTAGGCGATCACGTTCTTGCGGTCGTCGTCGGTCTTCAGCCCGGGGAACGGCATCTTGTTGCCGGGCACCAGCTTCTGCGGGTCGCGCAGATAGGCGTCGAGGTTCTCGGGCGTCCAGACGATCCCGCTCTGCTTCATCGCGTTGGAGAAGTTGTAATTGGGAACCTCGCCGGCCTTGGTGCCGAGGATGCCGGCGAGGCTCGGGCCGAGCAGGTTACGGCCCGGTTCCAGCGAGTGGCAGGCCTGACATTTCTTGTAGACCTGCCGGCCGTGGGCGATGTCGCCCTCGATGGCGGGCGCCGCCGCAACGGGCTGCGCGGCGGGCGCGGATTTCGCGGCCGGGGCAGCCTGCGCGGTCTGTGCCGGCGCGTGCGCATGGGCGTGAGCGTGAGCCGCGTTCGCATCGGGTGCGGCGGCGGGAGCGGAGGGCGCGGGAGCAGGCGTAGGTGTCGCCTTGGCGGCCGTCTCGGGTGCCGCCTTTGGTGCAGCCTTCGGTGCGGCTTGAGGAGCGGCTTGGGGAGCGGCTTTTGGGGTCGCCTCGGGCGCCGGAGCCTTTGCCGTCTGCTGGGCGGGAGGAGCCTTCGCGGCCTGCTGGGGCGCGGCCGTTTGCGAATCCGGCGCCGGCGCCGCAGGCTTGGCGGCGGGTTGCTGCGCGGCGACGCGGGCGGGCTCGGTCTTTTCCGCGGTGGGCGCGGATGTCGTCGCCGGCCCGGGTTGGCTCTGCATCGCGCTCGTCACGGCCACCAGTCCCACCAGCACGGCGATGCCGATTGCGCCCGGCAGCCAGTTCTTGAGGTTGGTGCGGTCGAACAATGATGCCATCGTCATCCCCCGTTGCCTTTGGCGTGTCGCTGTCGATGGCGTTCGAAGCGAGGCTCGTATCGTTGTTCCGGGGCGCAGGCATGCGCGGAGTCCCGACGTTACGCCATGCTAGGCAAAGCCCGGAGGGTTGGCAACGCCACAGCGTTCGCCGCGCGCGGAACGGCGCAATCGCCTCGATATCGATTCAAAATGCATTGCGCCGGCGCGGGCCGTTATCCGCCGGCCAGTTGCAGTTTTGGCCCCTTGGGGCTTTCGGCTTTGCGCAGCCGCGATTCCTCGCGCCCGATATAGTCGCGCGTGAACGGCACGACGTCCTGCCGCTTGGTGATCTGGATCTGAAAATTCATCAGGTTCTGCTTGCGGAACGCCATCTCGGAGGCGGCGAGATAGAACTCCCACATCCGCACGAAACGGTCGTCGTAGAGGCGCGCGGCCTCCTCGCGGCGGGCCAGGAAGCGCTCGCGCCACGCCTTCAGCGTCTCGGCATAATGCAGCCGCAGAATCTCGACGTCGGACACCAGCAGCCCGGCCCGCTCGATCGCGGGGAACACCTCCGACAGCGCCGGAATATAGCCGCCCGGGAAGATATATTTGGCGATCCATGGATTGGTGATGCCCGGCCCCTCCGGGCGGCCGATCGAGTGCAGCACCATCACGCCATCGTCGGCCAACACCTCGGCGCAGTGCTTGAAGAACGTGTCGTAGAAATCGACGCCGACATGCTCGAACATGCCGACCGACACGATGCGGTCGAACGGTCCGGGCACCTCGCGATAGTCCTTGGCGAGGAACGTCGCGGCGCGCGTCAGGTTCTTCTGCTGCGCGCGGGCTCGAGCGACGGCCAACTGCTCTTTCGACAGCGTGACGCCGGTGACGCGGGCGTCGGCGATCTCCGCGAGATAAAGACCGAGGCCGCCCCAGCCGCAGCCGATATCGAGCACGCGGTGGCCGGGCTGCACCAGCAGCTTGGCGGCGAGGTGTCGCTTCTTTGCAAGCTGCGCTTCGTCGAGCGTGGCGTCGGGCCGCTCGAAATAGGCGCAGCTATATTGTTTGTCGGAGTCCAGAAACAATTCGTACAGTTCGCCGCTCAGGTCGTAGTGGTGCGCCACGTTGCGCTGCGAGCGTCGCCGCGAGTTGAACTGCTGCCAGTGCCGCACGATGTAGCGTGCCCACCATTGCAGCCGCGCCCAGTTCGGCACGGCATAGGGCTGGTCGAGCACCACCGCCAGCAGATCGGCGATCGAGCCCCGTTCGAGCTTGAGGGTGCCGTCCATGTAGATCTCGCCGAGCGCCAGCTCGGGATCGAACACCAGGTGGCGCTGCGCCGCCGTGGTGGTGAGCCGCGCCACCACCGGCTCGCCGCTGCCGTCGCCGCAGACGATGTGCTCGCCCGAGGCGGTGATCAGCGTGAGCGCGCCGCGCCGGACGTAGTTCGGTAAAAATGTCTTCAAAAGTCGATCCATCGTCTGTCACCCCACGATTGATCGGGCGCCGCACCCGGCGGGATCGGGTTCGCCGCGATGCGGCAAAGCCGGTCCCTGCCGATAATCCCGTACCTTGCCCTTTGTGCCCCGCGCGGCTCGACGCGGGCGTACCCATGTCATGGCCTTCGCCGCTGCGCTCTCAAGGGCCGGGGCGTCGTGGTGGGGCGCGGCCGGCGCATGATCCCGCATCGGCGGAAACCTGTGGAAAGGATAGGACAGGCCGGCAAATAATCAATCGGGTCGCGGCCGCCCGCCATTGTGCGATGCAAACAAACGCGCCGCGAGCGATCTCGACACCACGCGGGCGCTATCGCGCGACGCGTTCACCGGCGCCGGTCGCCGGAAACGGCTTTGAAAGAAACTTCGAGCCTTTCAGTCCGTAGCGCCAGGGGCGGTCCGCCGCCTTGGTGATGCCGATGCGCACGCCGACCGCGACCTCGGGCGCGCTCGCGCGCGGCAGCACCGCGAGCGGCGGGCGGTCGAGCGGCAGGCCGTTGTGATCGCGGGTGATGCCGAGCGCGGCGCAGACATTGCCCGGGCCTGCGCACAGCCTGCGCACCTCGTCGAGGCCGCGCCGCCGTTGCATCGCGGGCAGACCCACGGTCGGCTCCAGCGCCCGGATCAGCACCGCCGCAGCAGCGCCTTCCGGTTCGCACACGAAGTTGACGCACCAGTGCAGCCCGTAGGAGCGATAGACGTAGACGAAGCCCGGCGGACCGAACATCACCTGGTTGCGCGGCGTCGGCCCGCGATAGGAATGCGCGGCCGGGTCGGTGTGATGATAAGCTTCGACCTCGACGATGGTGCCGCCGACGCCATCGAACAACAGCGTCGCCCCGATCAGGTCCGGGGCCACCTCGTGGACGCTGCGGGCGAAAAAGGCCGGGCCGAGCGGTTTTGCGGCTTTGACGGCGGCGAGGGCATGCGGCATGGCGGACGGCACGATGCAGCCGGTGCAGATGCCGGCTCATACCGGTTATGCTAGGAGTCGGAGGCAAGGACAAGGGCAGGCGGTTGCGGCCGCGTGCCAAGCTGCCTAGTTAGAGCCTCCGCAGTCTTCGGGATAGTCATGGTCACGCTGATCGACACGGTTTCGCCCACGCCCATCCGCCCGCGCCACCCGGAAAAGGCGCACCGGCCGGATGCGCTGTCGCCGCCAAAACCCGACTGGATCCGGGTGCGTGCGCCGACCACGCGCGGCTACGGCGAGACGCGGCGCATCGTCAAGGAGAACGGCCTCGTCACCGTGTGCGAGGAGGCGGGCTGCCCGAACATCGGCGAGTGCTGGGACAAAAAGCACGCCACCTTCATGATCATGGGCGACACCTGCACGCGCGCCTGCGCCTTCTGCAACGTCAAGACCGGCATGCCGGGCGCGCTCGATGCCGATGAGCCGCAGCATATCGCCGAGGCCACCGCGAAACTCGGGCTGGCGCATGTCGTCGTCACGTCGGTGGACCGCGACGATCTCGCCGACGGCGGTGCCGCGCATTTTGCCAAAACCATCGCCGCGATCCGCGCCCATTGCCCGACCACCACCATCGAAATCCTGACGCCGGACTTTTTGCGCAAAGCCGGCGCGCTGGAGGTGGTGGTCGCGGCCAAGCCCGACGTGTTCAACCACAATCTGGAGACGGTGCCGTCGCGTTACCTCACGGTGCGGCCGGGGGCGCGCTACTTCCACTCGATCCGCCTGTTGCAGCGGGTCAAGGAGCTGGACCCGACGATGTTCACCAAGTCCGGCATCATGGTCGGGCTCGGCGAGGAGCGGCACGAG